>CANDYO010000082.1 GCA_947424995.1 Rickettsiales bacterium
AATTCCTGCGGATAAAAAAGTACAATTTAGCGATCGTCTTGAGGCCGTAGCATTAAAAGAAGAGCTTTTACTAAAAGATCTTGTTAAAGAAGGAGAAGGCTCAAGTAAGGGTACTAAGGCTAACTTAATTGCTGGAGAAAAAGCATTTCAAGCTTTAGCAGAAGAAAGAATAAAAATATTTCAAGACATGAATTTGCCAACAAACACAATGAAAGAAATTACCGTGTTGAGCAATCAAGTTAATACATGTAGTGAAGCTTGCTATAGAACTAGAGCCAATACAGCTGAAATTGCTATGCAAGACAAAGCTAGATCTAGTACTCTTGCAGATCAAAGAGAAAATGAAGCCAACCAAAGATGGGAAAGTAAATATAAAAAAGCTTTTGAAGCTGTTAATGCGCCATATAAATATATGTACAATGCAGCTTTTGGTAATCCTGAACAAAGAGCAGAAAAAGAAATGCAAGCAAGTATGCAAGCAGATCGCGCTGCTACAACAGAACAGAAGAAATTTATGTCTGGTATGGGAGTAGAACCAACTACTATTGATTTTAAAACCCCTCAAGGTAAAAAAGATTTAGTAGCTCGAAGTGCTGTAGTACAAGAACTTGAGGCTCTTTCTCCTAATGAGAGTTTTGTTTCAAATCCAAAATTTGCAAACACTCTAGATAAACAAATAGCTCTTGTAGTGGCAAACGCAAAACATGAAGCAACCGAAAAAGGATATGTACTAACTAACGAAAACATCGCAAAAATAAGACAAGAAGAGACTGAAGCTGCAACTCATCGTAGCCAAATGGATGTTGCGAAGGAAGCGGCAAGAGCTCTAGCTAAAAACGCTCATGTAGATGTTGGTCCAGCATCAGAGGCTAAATCGGTATCAGCTCCATCAAGTGCTAAAGATACTACTAAGAAGGCGCCAGGAAAAGAAGGAACAGAAAGAGTTTAATCCTTAGACTAATATTTCTTCTTAATACAAAAAAAGCTCTGAGCCCTATTTCTCAGAGCTTTTTTTATTCTTAGTAATTCAAAGCTTTTAAAAGATTTTTTCTGGATTCTCGTCTGCGCTAGCGATTGACAAGAATGACGGACATGCTTGGCTTTGGTTAGCGCTATATAATCAACCTAGAAAAATTCATAATCCAATCACCCTACCAGATGAAGTCATTTTTATAAAAACACTACTAATTTTAGCCACTTGAAGTGAATATTATTGACAATGTACTTACACTATTTTACCATAACTTAAGTTATGGAGATTAATTATTATGAATAAAAATGCTCAACTAGACGAATATGAACAAGAATTAGAGGATAATTTAGAGCTTTGCTTAAAGCTTGAAGATTCTGAAGAGAAAAAAATAATCGAAAAGTTAGTCGCTGCGGCTAAAAGCCATAGTAACATTAAAAAAGCTATTACTCTTAGAGTTTCCCCCCATGATTTAGAAATTATGCGCATCAAAGCTTCTAGGCTAGGTATCCCATATCAAACTTATATAAACATGGTAATTCATAAAGATGCATCGGTTTTCTAATGCCCACTTTAGATATAATCCTAAAAAGAATAGCATCTTAATAAAAATACGCAAAATTAGCTTTGATGAAATAATAGCCGCCATACTTAATGGCAAGACATTAGCAGTTAGCAACCATTACAATCAAGAGAAATATCCTAACCAAAAAATTGCATATGTACTTGTATTAGATATAGTTTATGTAGTTCCATTTATAGAGGAAAGTAACGGCTCTATTTTCTTAAAAACTATCTATCCAAGTAGTAAAGCTACTAAATTATATTTACAGCCCAACAAAGAGACAACATTATGGCACAACCAATAATGATAAATAAATTCTAAACCGAAGCTTTTGCTTCCTTAAAAAGTATGTTTAGCATAACCTAGGGTTATTTAATTGTACCTAAAAGAATTCATAATCCAATCACCCCACCCCGATGAAGTCACTCTTGGATTTAAGCGCTAGCTTCAATCCGAAGGTCCAGTCGAATTCTTTTACTTTATTCAGTTACTCATTGTTTTAAGAGATTTAATCTGGATTCTCGGCCTGCACTACGTTTGGCCAAGAATGACGGCCTCGGTTGGCTTTGGTTGGTAGTCACTTAAACAAATAGCAACTTAAACAAAACAACGGTTAGCTTCCTTCAATAACCAAAACAGAGGCTACGACAATCAACAAAAACAATAGCCTTACAAGCTATTGAATAAATCATCCACTTCAACCTGAGATGGACAGTTATGTTCTTCTTGGGGGCCGTTAAGTAAATGCTTATCTGCTGGGGTTTGCTTAGTTCTTAAATCTTTACTCGGGCGCAATGCATGGAGCATTTTGTAAATAGTGGATTCAATTTCAGTTAATCGATCAATAATTTTTTTAATTCTTTGGCCAGTAAGATCTTGAAAATTACAATTCTCTAGTATTCTAACCGCTTTAACCATTAATTCTTCTCTAAGTTTTAGATCAGGGATTTCATCACAAAGACGGGTCACTTCGTCGGAAAGGTCTAAAATATTGGTAACCGATCTTTCAGTTTGATTTATAATAGATCTTAGCTCCATAGTTACTTGTGGAATAAAATTTTCATCTAGCACCTCTTCGCTAATGTTAGATACATCTTTTTTTAAGGAAATAATTTGAGCAGAAATCATCTCAATTTGATGATAAATTTCATGTTGTTGGGTAGTGGTTATATGAGTGCTAATTATCTCTAAAAATTGCCTAATCACATCATCAACATTATTCATATCAATTTTACCAGCATTTTCATTCTGGAGATTATGTAGCTTAAAGAATAATGCGTCCGTCCAATCTTTGGTCATAAAAAAAACCTCACTCAAATTTATTATACCAACTTCCACAATTAAGTATACTTATCTGATTTATCATCGATTCGCATGTTCACCTACTAAAATGTAGGCTCTGCGTGCTCACGACTCAAATCAAATAAGCCTATTTTAATTCTGAAAATGGTATTAGACCCCTAGAAAGCACCTAGCACACTAACTAACTTTGCCTTTAACGTTTCACTATTAAATGGCTTAACTATATAATTACTTACTCCAGCTTGCTTAGCGGCAATTACATTCTCTGTTTTGCTTTCAGCAGTAACCATGATGAAAGGAGTGTTTTTAGTCGTTTCATTAGCTCTAACACTTTTTAACAACTCAAGCCCACTCATTGGTTCCATATTCCAGTCTGAAATAATCAGTCCATATTTTTTTTCTTTAATTTTTTCCATCGCCATACTGCCATTAGCAGCTTCATCTACATTATTAAAACCTATTTGAGTTAATAAGCTGCGAATAATTCTAAGCATCGTTTTATAATCATCAACGATAAGAATATTGATATTCATATCCACCATTTTATTTTTCCTATGTATTAATCTTTATTTTCAGTTAAAGATTATATTGATATAATTAAAATTCAGTTAATAAAATCAAAATTGCTATTTAAATTTCAATCATTATTATATACTTATATATTGTAATATTTAAGAGTTAATTATGGATATAACCCCAGTAGTTCCTAAAAATAAATATCTAATTAATGCTTATGGTAATGACTATGTTATTCTGAATGAGAAGAAATATTCTCTGCCATTATTAATCACTCCAGATAAAATTATCTCCAGCCCTTTAGCATTAGAGATTTTAGCAAGTTTAGTAATCAAGCCTGAAATATTACTTATCGGCCATCAACTCAAGCAAATGCGCTTATCTTCAGATTATATCCTCGAGTTTGAAAAATTAGGAATTAGTTACGAGACCATGTCTTTTGGCGCAGCTTGCCGCACTTATAATGTATTATTAGCAGAAGGAAGAAATATAGCTGCCTGGTGTGTTTTGTAGAGGATTTATGCAATTTAGCACGGCGATCATCCTTGAGACGCAAAGCGGCCCGAGAATCCAGTTGAATTCTTTTACTTTATTCAGTTACTTATTATTTTAAGAGATTTAATCTGGATTCTCGCGCTTAAGTAGCGCAAGAATGATGGCTTCGTTGTGCTAACGGCCTTGCTAAATTAACGTCCAGCTCTATTAACTTTATTCTTACACACATATAATAAGTTTCTAATAAATACTTCAGTAGTGAATTTATCTTGTAAAATTTTATGAGCATTCTTTGCCATGATTTCAGCTTGCTCAGGGTTAGCTTTAACCCAGGATACATGATCATCAATTTGTTTGTATATCTCCTCAGCTGACAAAGTCTGATCAAAGTATAAAACATTATTGCCAAAATATTTGATTACAAAAGGGTTTTTATCGGAAATAGCAATAGCACCAGAAGAAATTATTTCAAAGATTCTACTGCTAGGTATTCCAGCTGTATTATGAAAATTTGAGTGAACGCAAAGCGCAATTCCGTGTTTATTTAATAGTCGTTGTAGATCTGATATAGACGGAGCAGGATCAGTAAATCTTTGAAAATCATTTGTATCTAATAATAACTGCGGATGGTTAATAAAAAACATATAATCTTGCTTGGCTAAATTTCTTATTGCTTGGTATAGCCCATCTGATTTTCTTCCCCATAAAGAGCCAAATAACACCAATTCTTGTCGATTTGAACTTTTATATTGATTAGCTGGAATTCCAACAATACCATAATGACCATTGATTGTTTTTTTTAAGATAGGGCTAAGCGTATCTTCCGGACTATTGAGCAGATTAATATCAATAAAGGACTGATAACTGCGGGCCTCTGGAAAATCTTTATTTATTTTATTAGCAAAATAATCTGGTGGCACCGAGAGATACATAACTTTGGGTTCTGCTAAGGATAGGTTTACATGAAAAGAAATAGCTAGACGAGCATCAGTTTTAAAAATATAGTCCAAAATTGCAATTAGAATCTCATTGATATATTTTGCAGGCAAGAATATTTTCATGTCTACATCATTGGTCGTATAAGTATAGGCAAGGTGACCCATTTTTTCTAAGGTCGCCCTAACCATTTCAGCTTGATTACGCTCCCCTCTTCTAATTGGAGCGAAAATAACCACTACATATTGCCCATCTTCTTTAGCTTTAAACTGCCAAAATTTATCTTTTAATTTTTGAGAGATTACTAAATCATCATAGACACTTAGACCAACGCAAAATAATGAAAAGCCAACATAGACTAGGATTAAAAAACCAATACATTTTGAAAGGTTTAAAAAAAACTTTTTGATGATCATACAGTTTTCTAATCGAACTCTATTTTAATATTTCAATACCACCCATGTATGGTACCAAAACTTTAGGGATACGTATAGCTCCATCTGCTTGTTGGTAGTTTTCTAAAATTGCTACAATAGTTCTCCCTACAGCTAAAGCCGAACCATTAAGCGTATGAACTAAATTTTTCTCACGGGTAGAATTATTAATATATCTAGCTTTTAAGCGACGAGCTTGAAAATCTCCACAATTAGAGCAGCTTGAGATTTCACGATATTTATTTTGACTAGGTAACCATACTTCTAGATCATAAGTTTTCTGGGCAGTAAATCCCATATCACCGGTGCAAAGCAACATCACTCGATATGGCAATTCAAGAAGTTTTAATATTTCTTCAGCTACTCCAGTCATTCTCTCATGCTCATCTTCAGAAAGGTCTGGAGTGGTTATGCTTACCAATTCTACTTTAGAAAATTGATGCTGCCTAATCATCCCTCTAGTATCTTTACCAGCCGCCCCTGCTTCAGAACGAAAACAAGGAGTGAATGCGGCAAATCGTAAAGGTAATTTTTCGGCTTCAATAACACTATCTGCAACTAAATTTACTAATGAAACTTCTGCTGTAGGAATTAATCGATGACCGTCGGTAGTAACAAAAGAATCCTCGGCAAATTTAGGTAATTGCCCAGCTCCAAACATAGCATCATCACGAACTAATAATGGAGGACTCACTTCCATATAACCAAAATTATTGGTATGAACATCTAACATAAAATTAGCTAAAGCTCGTTCCATTTTAGCAAGGCCAGCTTTAAGAGTTACGAATCTACTACCTGAAATTTTAGCAGTCTGCTCAAAATCCATCATCTGAAGCTTTTCACCTAATTCATAATGCGCTTTAACTGCAAAGTTAAATTTAGGAACTTCACCCCATTTACGAACTTCTATATTAGCATTTTCATCTTTGCCTACAGGAACTGAAATACTAGGGATATTCGGCATTGATGATAAGAGTTTTTCTAACTCTACTTCACTATTTAGCTTACTTTCAAGCTCAGTGAGTTTATCTTTAATATGCCCAGCATCACGCTTTAAAACTTTTAATTCTGGATTATTAATATTGCCATGTTTAGCAATTAATGCTGCTTTTTCTTTTCTGGCATGCTGTAATTTTTGAATCAAAGTAATCAACTGTCTTTTTGATTCATCCAATGATATTATCTGCTCAGAAATTGATTCTATGCCCCTCTTCTTTAAAGCAACATCAAACTCACTAGTATTTTCTCTAATCCATTTAATATCATGCATCGTTTTTATCCTTATCCATTTTTTTGCAAGCTACAATTGATAATTCATAAAGGATTAGCATAGGAATGGCAAGTCCAATCTGACTTATTGCATCAGGTGGAGTTAAAATTGCTGCAACTATAAATATTAAAACAACAGCAAAACGTCTTTTTTGCTTTAAGTCTTCTGTAGTAATAATACCTATTTTAGCTAATAAAGTTAATAAAATAGGCATTTGAAATGCTATCCCAAAAGCTAAAATCATATTTACAGTAAGAGTTAAATACTCACTAACTTTTGCCTCTAATTTCATAGATATGTCACCTAAATTATGATGTTCAAAGCTTAAAAAAAACTTCCAGGCTAATGGAAAAATAATATAATAGACAAATATAGCTCCTAACAAAAATAATATAGGTGATAAGATTAAGAATGGTAGAATAGCTTTTTTCTCACGCTTATACAGCCCTGGAGCGATAAAAATATAAACTTGGCAGGTAAAGAATGGAATCGTTATCAGCAACGCTGTATAATAAGCTAATTTTAAATAGCTAAAGAAAATTTCAGCTAAATTAGTATAGATCATATGCTTGTCTTGGCTGTTCCACTGCTTAACTAATGGCAATAGAAGGAAGCGATATATCTCTTCGGCATAAATATAAGCTATAATAAAACAAAAGAAAAAAACTACAATTGAATAAATGAGTCTAATTTTTAACTCATTAAAATGGGAAGTTAAAGTATTACTACTCTGAATCAGCTCTTCATTTTTTGTCATTTTCTATTTCATTATTATCATTATTCGCTAGTGTTATCCCTGACGAAGGCAACTTACCATGGATGATGCCAGGCGTATTATTTGCAACTGATTTCTTAGTGGAAGAAAATATATCTGGAGTAATATCGTCTAAATCGTAAGCAATTTGTTCATTGCCATCTAAGTCTATGATAGTTCTTTTAACCACTTTAGCTTCTTTGTCAATTTCAGTGAATAGCTTCTTAATCTCATTAAGGAAATCATTGCAGTGACGGATAGCGCGCTTAGTTACTTTTATAATTGCTGGTATATCTTTAATATCCAGCACCAAACAACCTACAATAATCACTACAATAATTTCAGTCCAACCGATATCAAACATCTATTTTACTGTTTCGGCTATCTTATCTTTTATTTGCTGAGCCATTTCTTCAGGAGAAGCCTTTGGAGTGAACTGACTCACTAACATAGCATTAGGATTTAATAAATAAATAAATGAAGAATGGTCTACATAATAATTATCTTTATTGGTTGGATCATCTTTCATTTGAGCATAATAGACCTGAAGCGATAAGGCTAATTTATCAATTTCTTCTTTACTACCAGTTACACCTTTAATATTATCACCGAATTGAGCTACAAATTCACTTAAATCTTTTAGGCTATCTCTTTGTGGATCAACAGAAACAAAAATAAACTGAGTTTCATTTAATTCTTTTTTATCTAATAATTTAGCAACTTCACTCATCTTTTGTACAGTAACTGGGCATATATCAGGGCAATGCGCGAAACCAAAATAAAGAATTGTATATTTACTTTCTAAATTAGCGAAAGTAAAATCCTTTCCATCAGTAGATTGCAGTTTAAATTGATCATTTGTTTTTCCGCTGTTTCCAGAAATAATGTTAATTATTTTTGCCATTGGTTTTGGCTTAGATTCTACATCTAAGGTGCTCATTATATAAAGAGAAGCAGCAATCAGCCCCAAACTAAATACCAGCATAAATATTAAAATCTTTTTACTCATAAACCCTCTCAAAATAAATTCAAGTTAACTAAAAGCCTTCTTATTCTTATAACACGCCTATTATTTTTAAGCAATAATATTTAAGACCATTGCATGAGCTAAAATTGCGTTAAAAATATGTGAGGTCGTCATCCTTGCTGCCAGCTTCAGCTGGCGGCGAGGATCCAGTTAAAATCTTTTAAAGCCTTTAAAAACTATAGAGTATAAGAGATCTAATCTGGATTCTCGAACTTCACTGCGTTCGTTCAAGAATGACTACCTCATGTGCCTTGACTTATTAACCCCCGTTCATTTCCGGTGGGTTCTAGGATCTAGCGCAACAGAATAGCAAAAGAGGAGCAATATGTGATAAATTGGGTTTTGTAGAACTTAATTTAGAGCACATATTGCAAATGCTAGAATATAGAAGAATCTCTTTGGAAGAAAGAGAAAAGA
>CANDYO010000083.1 GCA_947424995.1 Rickettsiales bacterium
ATACTACTATTAAAACGAAAATAATTGATAATATCAAAGTTCTTTCAACATCTTCTAAAGATGCACGGATGGTATTCGATTTATCCATTACTTGAGTGATATTAACTCCAGCCGGAATTAATTTTTTAAAATCTTCAAAAGAATTGCGAATACTGCGATTTATTTCAATGACATTAGCACTCGGTTCTTTAAAGATCACTATTAAAACAGCTCTTTTGCCATTTAAATTGCCACCATTGTTAGTATCTTGTACTGAGTGTTCTACTTTAGCTACATCAGATATTCGGATAATATTTTCATTATCATTCTGGATAATTAAAGAAGCATAGTCTTCAGCGTTAAAAAGTTGGTCATTGGTTGCTATTTCATAACGAGTTTTATGATTATTAAAACACCCTTTGGCTAAATTCACATGGTTATTAGTGATTAAGTCTGAAATTTGAGTTAGACTAATGCCATATTGATTAAGTTTAGTTGGATTCACTTCAACACGGATTGCTGGCAATGAGCTTCCAGCAACAATTATTTGACCGACTCCTTCTATTCGTAATATTTTTTGCTGAAGAGTGGTGTAAGCCATGTCGTACATCTCTTCGATTTTATAGGTTTCAGAAGTTAGAGATATCACCATGATTGGAGCGTCAGCTGGATTAACCTTTCGGTAGCTTGGTTGAGAATTCATAGTATTTGGTAGCTTGCTAAGAGAGGCATCTATAGCTGATTGCACATCTCCTGCTGCTCCGTCAACACTTCTTGATAAATCAAATTGTAAAATTATTTTAGTATTTCCTAAAGTGCTATTTGAAGTTATTGTAGTAATACCAGCAATACGACTAAAAGCACTCTCAAGCGGGGTTGCTATTGAAGAAGCCATTATTTTAGGGCTAGCTCCAGCAAGTTGTGCTTGTACCATAATTATTGGGATTTCAGTTTGTGGTAGTGAGGCAACTGGTAGTAACCTAAAGGCTAATATTCCAGCTAAGACTATGCCTATAGCAATTAAAGTTGTTCCAATAGGTCTATGGATAAAAAGAGCTGATAAATTCATCAATTTTCCTCTAGTGCTTCACTATAACCCATATTTCTAGATAATTTATCGAAAAACAGATAAATTACTGGCGTAGTATAAAGAGTTAGTAGCTGACTAAATAATAAGCCACCAATGATAGCAATTCCAAGAGGAGCACGCAGCTCTGAACCCATTCCACCTCCGACTACCAATGGAATAGCACCAAGCATGGATGCCATAGTAGTCATTAAAATCGGTCTAAATCTTAATATACAAGCTTCAAAAATAGCATCTTCTGCTGATTTAGAATAAGTTCGCTGTTGTTCAAGAGCAAAATCTATCATCATGATGGCGTTTTTCTTGACGATACCTATTAGCAAAATAATTCCTATTAGCCCAATAACATCCATACCTTCACCGCTTAACCATAGAAATATTAGAGCTCCCATGCAAGCAGATGGTAGAGTAGATAAAATTGTAATTGGGTGAATATAGCTTTCGTATAATACTCCAAGCACAATATAAACTACTACTATTGCTGCTAATACTAACCAGCCTTCATTATTCAAAGAGTTTTTAAAAACACTTGATGTTCCTTGAAAAGAGGACTGAATATTGAAAGGAAAATTTAATTCATTTTTTGCAGTTTCTAAAGCTGCGTTACCTTCTCCTAAAGAAACATTTTTAGCTAAATCATATGAAATAGTTATTGAGTCAAATTGATTTTGACGAGTTACCGTTAGTGGGCTAAAACCATATGAAATTTTGGCAAAGTTTTGTAAAGGTACTGAAACTCCAGAACTTGAAGTAAGATATACATTGTTTAAGGCATCCGTGCCTTTTTGCATTAATGGTAAAGCCTCAAGTACTACGTAATATTGATTGCGCTGAGTAAAGATCGTTGAAATTTGTCGCTGACCAAATAGATTATAGAGAGCGCTGTCTACCATCTGCATATTTATACCAAGGGTGGACGCAACATCGCGATCTACTTCAATAAAGCTGTGTAATCCATAATTTTGCTGATCGGTGGTTACATTTTTTAGTTGAGGTAGTGTATTGAGCTTAGCTATTAATTTATTACTCCATTGCAATAACTCTTTTCTACATTCCAATAACTCATCTCTATTTTGAGCGGTTAGCGTATATTGATATTTGCTATAACTTATAGTGTCATTAATAGATAGATCTTCTACAGGTTGCAAATAAAGATGTGCTTTATAGATCTTATTTAATTTAGGTTGAAGCCTATCGATGATCTCGCTAGCACTTAATTTACGATCCTCAAGACTTTTTAAGGTAATTAACATTCTACCGTTGTTAATGCTGCTGTTTACGCCATCAATTCCAACAAAGGATGAGAGATTTTCTACATCTTCATCTTCCAGTACAATTTTAGCTAATTCTTGCTGGCTTTTCATCATATCAGCGAAGGATATATTATCTTTTGCTTCCACGACTCCTTGAATCATTCCGGTATCTTGGGCTGGAAAGAATCCCTTCGGGATATAGTAAAATAACATTCCAGTAATGATGAAAGTTGCTACGGCAAAGGCTAGAGTTATATTCCTATGCTTGAGTACAATTTGCAGTGAATATCTATATTTATCGATAAGTTGAGTAAGTAATTTTTCTGATATTTGGGCAAATTTGCTTTCTTCACTTTTTACTTGATGTTTTAATAATTTTGCGCATAGCATTGGTATAAACGTTAGTGCTATGAAAGCTGAAATAATAATGGTAACAGTAAGAGTTATAGCAAATTCTCTAAATAAGCGACCTATTACATCCTGCATAAAAAAGAGAGGGATCAGTACGGCAATTAAAGAAATGGTTAGTGATATAATGGTAAAACCAATTTGTTCAGCTCCTTTTATCGCGGCTTCCATTGGTTCTACTCCGTCTTCAATGTAACGAGCAATATTTTCAATCATTACAATTGCATCATCTACTACAAAGCCAGTAGCAATAGTTAGCGCCATTAAGCTGATGTTATTTAAACTAAAGTCTAATAAATACATTACACCAAGGCTGCCAACCAAAGAAAGAGGTACAGCAATACTTGGAATAATAGTAGCCGAAAAAGTTCTAAGAAAGACAAACATTACCAAGACAACTAAAAATATAGCAAATATTAATTCAAAGCTTACATCTCTGATTGATGAGCGAATGGTAATGGTTCTATCGCTAAGTATTTCAACTTTAATAGATGGTGGTAAAGCTGCGCTCAGTTTAGGCAATAATTGTTTGATGTTATCAGCAACTTTAATTACATTAGCTCCAGGTTGACGTTGAATATTTATTATTATCGCTGGAGTTTCATTTACCCACGCAGCTTGTTTAGTATTTTCAACTCCATCAATTACAGTAGCTACATCGGAAAGACGAACAGGAGAATTATTTTGATAGGCTATAATTAAAGGACTGTAATCTTTGCTCGTAACCAACTGATCATTGGCGTTAATTACGTATGATACACGATCTCCGTCAAAACTACCTTTGGCATTATTTACATTAGCAGAAGAGATTGTTGAGCTTAGATTATCCATTGAAATTCCGTATGAAGCTAATAATCTAGCATTTACTTGTACTCGTACTGCTGGTCTATTGCCGCCGCTAATAGTAACGCGTCCTACTCCCAAAATTTGTGATAATTTTTGTGCAAGCCTTGTTTCAGCAAAATCTTCTACTTCAAATAAAGGTAATAAATCAGAAGTTAGTGCTAAAGTGATAATAGGGGTATCAGCAGGATTTACCTTGTTATAAATAGGAGGATTTGGTAGTTCAGATGGCAAATAGCCATTTGCCGCATTTATAGCCGCTTGCACTTCTTGTTCAGCGCTATCTAAACTCATATTATCTTTGAACTGCAGGGTAATCATTGAAGTGTCGCTTGAACTAATAGAATTCATTTGGTTCAAGCCAGACATTTGGCCAAATTGTCTTTCTAAAGTTGAGGTCACTGAAGAGGATATTACTTCAGGGCTAGCCCCAGGATAAAAAGTGGAGACCTGAATAGTTGGATAATCTATCTCAGGTAAAGAAGAGATCGGCAATAACTGAGCTGCTATTATACCAGTTAGTAAAATAGCAACCATAAGCAGAGAAGTAGCTATTGGCCTAATAATAAAGGGGCTAGAAATGCTCATAATGAAGGCTCTTCAGAATGAACTAGAACTTGAGCATCGTTAGTTAATTTGTCTACTCCGCTAATTGCTACTATTTGGTTAGCGTTAATACCGGATTCTATTACTGCATTGTCATTGTCGATTAAATTTACTACTACCGGCTGAACTTTAACCGTAGTTTTATCTTCGCTAAGTAAGTAAACAAAAGTTCCATTCGATCCATATTGAACAGCTGTAGTTGGTATCACTACTGCATCATGTAATGTTTTTATCAGTAATTTTACATTAACAAATTGATTTGGAAATAAAACATAGTCGCTGTTTTTAACGTCTGCTTCTAAGGTTATGCTACCAGTACTGGTATTGATTTGGTTATCTATAGCAAACAATTCACCGGTTTTAATTAGCTTTTTTTCAAATTGATCATAAATTTCAACTTTTAAAGTTTGCTTGTTCGATTCTTTTATCACCTCAGAAAGCTGATCTTCAGGGATAGAAAATAATACATAAATTGGATCCATAGAAGTAAAACTAACTATGCCATTACTATCAGTAATTTGTACTACATTACCTTGAGTTACCGCTGCTATTCCAACCTTACCATCTGCTGGAGCATATATTTTGCAATAATCTAAATTAACTTTAGCGTTATCAACTAAACCTTGATCTAGCAATACAGTTCCTTCATTTTGTTTGACTAAATAAACCTGAGTATCTAATATTTGCTTAGAAACAGAGTTTTGTTTCCATAATTCCTGATAACGTTTTAGATCAAGTTTTGAAGTATCAAGTATTGCTTGGTCTCTAAGTAATTGTCCTTGATATTGTTCAAGTTGAGCTTGATATGGTCTAGAGTCTATTTCCGCAAGTAATTGCCCTTTTTTAACTGTTTGTCCATCTTTAAAATTAACCTTAACCAGTAAACCAGTAATCTGAGTCTTGATGGTAACGATATCTTCAGAAGTTACAGTTCCAATAGCTGGAATATATACTGGAAAATCAGTGATTTTTACATTAGCTACTTGAACTGGAATTTTTTGGTTATCATTAAGATTTTTTTTAGCTAAGTGATGTCGATAAATTAGAATTATCGATAATAATAAAAGAGTTATGATTATCGGCTTAGAATATTTTTTATTTTTTAAAGTTTCTTTAATTTTATTGATCATTACGATAAACTCTTAGCAAGATATATTGAGATTTGCTAGTTATAGTAACTGTTATCAATTAATAAATGGTTAATATGAACGGGTGTGTAGAGAGAATCTAATGCGTAAAAGAAAAATTATTTGATGTAGTAGATTTATACCAAGTCTCTATTAGCTAAATAAATACTTCGTCATCCCTGGCAAGCTGCTTAAAAAGCAGCGCGTACCTAAGGATCTCAGGAGTTTTATTCTCTCATAAGATTCATAAGATCCCCGATCTCGTAAAACCAGGCAAAGCCTAGTTTTACTTCGTCAGGGATGACGCCGAATCCGTAACCGAGTTAGTGAACTTTTGCATGTATAATGCGGGAAATGGGTGTAACCACTATAAACTGCAGATAAACATTTGGTTTTGATTGGCATATTCAATGGCTTCGTTACGATCTAGGAAAATCGCTTTGTTGGCCTCGATTACTATGCCTTTAAAACCTGCTTGATGCATATTTTTGATTGTATTAATGCCAATAGTTGGTAAATCCATTCTAAGTTCTTGACCTGGCTTAGAGAATTTAACTAATACTCCGCCATGTTGGTCTATGCACTTAAAATCACCACAGCGTTTAATTAGATTATCAGTGCCTTCAACAGCTTCAACGCCAAGTACTATTCCGTTTTGGACTATCGCCGCTTGACCTATATCTAAAATACCAAGCTGAGTAACTACTTTGACTGCTAATTCTATATCACCTCTATCTTGTTCATCTGGAAGTAAAACAGTGAAATTAGCTGCTTCAACAACTAGGTTTTTTAGAATTTCATGAACTCCAATAATTTTAAAGCCGTGATTTTCAAGAAATTTAGACAATACAGTTAATAATTTATTATCGCCAAAGAATTTATCTTTAACCATTTTAGCTAGTAATTTGGTACCCATTGTATCTAGCTTTAAGCTAAAAATATCTGGTTTTTGCAAAGATCCTACAAACACAAGCTGCTCTACTTGAGCTTTATGCATTGCATCTATTGCTTTACCAATTTCGCCAAGCTGAACCCAAACATGATCAATATCTATAAGTAAGGCAGGATTAGTCTCATTAACGATAGCCACTACAAATAGATCAAATTTATCTTTGGCATATTCAATTAATTTTTGGCTTAAATCACCTTTGGCTGCAATAATTCCTAGTTTTTTCATGTTTGTATTCTATGTATAGTTATAATGGAAATTTTGTAATCAGTTATTATCTGAGCGTCATCCTCCTAAGCTCAAGCAACGCCTAACTTCGGGGGGCCATAATTTCTTAAGGCGCTTAATTTAGAATGGATCCCCGGTAACCAAGCTTTGCTTGGTTCCGAGGATGACGCCAAATTCGTAATCTAAGTTAGTGAGACTTATAGGGATGACGCCCACGCTATGGGCCAAACCTCAAACTTTTTTTGGCTTACAAATAGCACGGTTATTATCTTCAAGTAAGAAGCTTAGCATCAGCATTACTTCTTTAGAATCGCTAAATTCTTCTTTAGCCATTCTAAGTCTTTCGGAGAAAGTTACGTTTTCATCCATAAATAACATTTCGTAAGCGCGTCTAATATCATGGATGTTTTCTTTGGAAAATTGACGACGTTTAAGCCCAACAACATTTAAGCCAGCTAGGTGAGCGCGCTCTCCCATTACTACTCCATAAGGAATTACATCTTCAGCAACGCCAGACATTCCACCAATCATAGCGTGGTTGCCTATTCTGGTGCGTTGCAGTACGGCTGAAAGTCCACCAATAATAGCAAAGTCACCAACATGAACATGTCCGGCTAGTGCTACGCAATTGGCTAGAATAACATCGTTACCTACAATACAATCATGAGCAATATGGCTTGAAACCATGAATAAACAATTATTACCAATTTTAGTTATCATCCCACCTGTAGAAGTGCCAGGATTAGCAGTAGTATATTCACGAAAAATATTATCATTACCGATAATTAATTGTGATTCTTCACCTTGATATTTTTTATCTTGTGGAGCTCCACCTATTGAGGCAAATGGATGAAAATGATTATTGTCACCAATATTAGTGTAACCGTCTAGTACTACATGTGACTTTAAAATATTATTGTCGCCAAGTTTTACTCTTTCATTAATCACGCAAAAAGGGCCAATATGGTTATTTTTTCCGAGTATAGCGCCATCTTCGATTATAGCAGTAGGATGAATGATATTAGTCATTTTAATTCTCCGCAATCATAGCAGTAAAGGAACTCTCAGCAACTAACTTGTTATTTACTCTAGCTTCACCAGAAAAGCGCCAAACATTACCACGGCTACGTTCTTTCTTTACATGAAGATATAAGCTATCACCAGGAGTCACAATTTGACGAAACTTAGCATTTTCAATTGACATAAAATAGACAGTTTTATTGATGCAAGTATCAAGTTTTAAACTATGGATAACATAAAGAGCGGCTGCTTGCGCCATAGCCTCTATAATCAACACACCTGGCATGACCGAACGATTAGGAAAGTGGCCAGTAAAATGCGGTTCATTAAAGGTAACATTTTTTAAGGCTATCAAAGATTCCTCTTCAGTATTAATAGAAATTACTCGATCAACCAACAAGAATGGATAACGATGAGGTAGCATTTTAATAATTTGTTCAATATTCATTATCGGGTCATTCATTGTTTTTGCTCGTTTCTCTTATGATTTAAATCTATTCTTCATTGTTATTTGGGTTAGCTAATTTTTGGAGAGCAAAATTTTGCCGATGCCATTTACGAATTGCAACAGCCGGTGATCCCCCAACAATTTGCTTAGCTGGAATATCTTGCGCTACACCTGATTGACCAGCAATTTGGACTTGACTACCTATATTTAAATGTCCAGCAATTCCAACTTGTCCACCTACAACTACAAAATCTCCAAGCTTACTGCTGCCAGCAACTCCTGCTTGTGCAACAATTACACAAGCCTTGCCTAATTTCACATTATGACCTAGTTGAACTAAATTATCAATCTGACACATATCATCTACTACTGTATCTTGACTGGAGCCTCGATCGATGGTGGTATTAGCGCCAATTTCAACAAAATTACCAATCTTAACTATACCTAGTTGTGGTACTTTTAAGTGACCAGTATGATCGGAGGCGAAACCAAATCCATCTTGGCCAATTTTAACGCCTGGATGAATAATTACATTATCGCCAATTATTGCATGAGAAATAGTTACATTACTAGCAATTCTAGTAT
>CANDYO010000084.1 GCA_947424995.1 Rickettsiales bacterium
GCGGTAGATTCAAGGATCAAGCGCAACGCTTTTGATAAATATCCCAAGCTTCATTTGGAGTCAAGAAGTTAAGACATTTTTTGGGTAAATTATTGAGTTTATCATTTGCATATTGCACCTTACTTTCAGTTATTGTATTAAAATCAGTATTTTTAGGGATGAATTTATGGAGAGAGACATTGGTTCGCTCCACTTGCCCTTTTTGATATGGCGCCCCTGGATCACAGAAATAAGTATGTATATTCTGCAGTGTAAGCAAGCCAAATTGGGTAAATTCACCACCATTATCAAAGGTAATAGATTTAACAGCAGATATGTCTTTTGTTTTTGCGGCTATTTTCATCATGACATTTTTGCTGGTTTTATTATTATTCTTTATCAGAAATGACTTTCTAGACAAGCGCTCTACAAGAACTGAGATACTACCATTTTTTGATCCCTTAAAGAATGTAAGATCACCTTCCAAATGACCAAATTCAGATCTATTATTTATATATTCTGGCCTATTTGAGATTTTATAAATATCAGGTAAGATTCGTTTTCTTCTAGAATATTTAAGCTGTCTTTTTGGCCTTGCAAGCATCAAATATTGATATAGTTTCTGTTTCTGTCCAAGATGACTATAGATATATTGATAGATAGTTTCATGCGATACTCTAAGATCAAATTGCTCAATCTTCATTCTACCAGCTATCATCTCAGGAGACCATTTATCTAAAGATAATCTATCTGTTATATATTTTTTTAAAGGAGAATGTTTTTCTATCTTAGATAGATTTCTGTTTTTTCGGCCCTTACAAAGATTATTCGCTCTATCAGGCAAATATCCTAGCTTTATAGATTTATTGCGAGATATCTCTCTAGAAATAGGGGTTCTAAGCGTAAACCCGATTTTTTTCCGATAGGAGTTAATTTGGGTGTTATAATAAACCTTTCTTAATATCCGCTACCGTCTTCTTGCTTACAGATAGTTCCCTAGTAATCCAATCATAACTTTTACCAGCATGAAGAAAAATTCTTATCTTCTCAAGCTTATCAGCTGTTTTTTTATTCTTGCTCCCAAGAGTTCTTCCAAATTTTATGCCATCAATTTTTGCTTTTTCAATACCAGCCTTGGTCCTGCTATTTATCATCCCCCGCTCTAATTCCGCAAATACACCAGCTATCTGGAAAAATGCCCTACCCATAGGCGAAGTAGTATCAACTTTGTCTCCGGAGTCCAGGGATACGAGATCAACCTTTTTTCCATTCAACGATTCTACAATTTCAATAAGACCCTTTAGAGATCTAGCAATTCTATCAATTTTATATACCACAACAATATCATCGCTTCTCAGCGATTCAATCATTTCCATTAGCTCGGTTCGATTATTATCTTTCCCACTAACCGATTCGCTATATATTTTTTTGCATCCTGCATTGAGCAATGCCTGTTTTTGTAATTCAAGGTCTTGATTATTACTGCTTACTCGAGCATATCCAATTTTCATGATATTTAGTACAATTTTATCTAATAAATGAGATTGTACTATACTTGTACAGAAAAATCTAATATTTTCTCTAAAATGTACTGCTTTTCATTTGTTGCATAGCGGTACAATAAAACTGTAGTTTGTTTGTACTGCTGATAATTGAAAAACTAATAAAACAAGATTATGGTAACTAACTATATTTTAGTATATAATTGTTATATAGTTACTACATAATTATATTGTATTTTTATATAAAGCACTGTATTCTATAAACATAGTGATTATTTTTAAACAGGAGCTGATAATGTTAGCCAAAGCAAGAATTACTAAAGGTGGAAAAATTTCAATACCATCTATCTATCGTAAATATTTCAATCTTAAAGATGGCGCCGAAATTATTTTCAGCGTCAAAGATAATCAAGTGACTATATCTCCACTGAGTGCTGCTCTTGAAAATACGCGTAAACTAATAAATAAGTATCATGATACAAATGATAGTTTAGTTGATAAACTAATTCTCGAGCGTAGGTTAGAGGCGCAAAATGAATAAAGTTATCTTGGATTCTTCTGCATTAATAGCTCTTATTAACAATGAAACTGGAGCTGACGTTGTTGAACCACTATTAGGCGGAATAGTCATGTCAGCTTTAAATGTATCAGAGGTTGCTGGAATTTTAATGGATTTAGGTATGTCCAATGAAGAATGTAAAAACAATATAGAACCTTACATAGATGTTATTGTACCGCTAGACGCGCAGCAATCTTTTGATATTGCGTTTTTAAAAAAGTCCACTAAACATAAAGGTCTGTCTATTGGAGATAGAGCTTGTATAGCTTTAGGTATCAAAATGCAACTTCCTATTTATACCGCAGATAAAGTTTGGGCTGAGTTAGATCTTGAAGGCGCAGAGATTATATTGATAAGATAAAACTCTGTGCTATCATTTGACCAACACCGGTTTCTGAAAATGACACATGAATTCTATCAATAGATTATTAACAATTTTATCTGAATCAGAGAGATCTGCTTTATACGAAATACCAGATTTTGATTATGAGCAAAGATTAGAGTACTTCACATTAACAGATGAAGAATTACAATTAGCTTCAAGCCGTCAAACTCACTCAGATCAAATACACTGTATTTTACAAATCGGCTATTTTAAAGCTGTCAAAATGTTCTTCCGCTTAACATGCACTGAAGTAGAGCAAGAAGATTATGCATTTATCATAGAGCAATATTTCTCAAATCAACAAATAGATCTAATATCCTTAAGCAAATACGAATATTACAACCAATGTAATGCAATTTGTAAGATGTTTGGATACAGCTTATGGAGCAAAACTCATGAACCGCTATTATATTCTCATGCAGCTCAATCCCTTTTACGCGATATAAAACCTCAATTTATTACAATGGAATTATTATCTTGTCTGCAAACTCAAAAAATCATTCGACCTGGATATACTGCATTACAAAGAATTGTTAGCTCAGCTATAAATATTGAGCGCAAGCGACTAGGTACTATAATGCAAAATGATTTGACATCTGATGAGAAAGCTCTACTTCAAGCTTTGTTAGTTGAAGAAGATACTTTATCTAAACTAGCGGCAATTAAGCAAGATGCGAAAGATTTTAAGCATCATATGATGATAGAAGAACGTAAAAAGATGAGTTTGCTAAAACCAATTTATCAAATTACAAAAAGACTATTTCCAAAACTTGGACTATCCCAGCAAAACATGCATTATTATGCTAACCTAATCAATTATTACACAATTCACGATTTACGCAAACGTTTGAAAATTGAACAAACATATCTATATTTACTATGCTATACGTGGAAACGATACCAGCAAATCAGTGATAATTTGATAAGAGCATTTTGTTATCATTTTAAACAGATAGAAGAGAAAATAAAAGCATCATCTAGTGCAAAATTTTCTGAGCATGTTATGAGCCAACATGAGGAATTTATTAAGATGAGACGCTTGGCTCAGCTATATGTTGATGATGAGCTATCAGATGAGATGAGTTTTGGTCTTGTTCGTCAAAAAGCCTTTTCAATTTTATCCAAAGAGGATCTGCTCAGAAAAACATCAAATCTTAGTAGAAAGCAAAAGCAAGAAGTAGATTTTTTTTGGCAATCAACTGATTATTTTAAACGTGGTATTAAGTCTAATTTACGCCATTTAGTTGCATCACTTAATTTTTCTAGTATAAGCCCAGACAATCCTTGGCTTTCTGCTATTGAGTGGATTAAAACAGAATTACCTGGCTCTCTAAAAAAGACATCAAATGCAAATGATTACCCAGATAACACAATACCTCTCAAGCTGCATCAATACTTAACTACTGAAAATCCTGACAAATCAATTAGGTTGATTCCACATCGGTATGAATATTGGGTTTATAGTCGCTTATATGAACATATTAAAACTGGTAAAATCTATTCGGGAGATAGTCTACAATATCGCTCCCTAACCCAAGAATTAGTATCTTTAGAGGAAAAAGATGAATTAATAAGTCAGTTAGATATTCCAGCATTAGCTCAGCCAATAGTTAAGCAATTGGATGATTTGTCAGAGGAATTACATCAATTATGGGGAACATTTAATAAGGCATTACGCAGAGGCAAACTTAAACATCTACGCTATGATGAAAAAGATCAAACATTGCATTTTCAGAAAGTTAAAATCAATAAAGATGAGCAAATACAGCAGAGTTTTTATGAGCAATTACCATTTTGCGATATTATCGATGTGCTTAAATTTGCGAATGCTCACACAAAGTTTTTATCCTTATTGACCCATATCCAACCACGCTATGCTAAGCATCAAGCCAAAGAAGATTGCTTAATTGCTACCATAATAGCTCAAGCTATGAATAATGGTAATTTAAACATGGCAAATATTTCAAACATACCATATTCAGCTCTGCAAGATACTCTTCAATCGCGCATCAGACTAGCTACTCTTAAAGCGGCTAATGATGTAATAAGTAATGCTATTTCTCAGATGCCTATCTTTCAGGATTATTCATTTGATCTTGAAGTGCTTTATGGTGGGGTTGATGGACAAAAATTTGAAGCTGAAACCCCAACTCTAAAAACAAGATATTCCAAAAAATACTTCAGAAAAGGCAAAGGAATAGTAGCATATACTCTGCTTGCAAATCATATACCTCTTCAGACTGAACTCATTGGAGCAAATGAGCATGAAAGCTACTTTGTATTTGATATTTGGCATAATAATACGTCTGATATTACACCAGATATTATTACTGGTGATATGCATAGCATAAATAAGGCTAACTTTGCTATTATGCATTGGTTTGGTGGTAAGTTATACCCACGATTTACAGATGTTGAAGCTCAACGAAAACATTTATACTGTCTTCCAAATCACCCAGAATATAAAAAATACTTGATTCAGCCAGTAGGAGAAATTGATCGAGAGCTAATCGAATCTGAATGGCCTAATCTAGAGCGCATAATCGCCACTTTAGGACTAAAAGAAATAACACAAAGTACGCTAATTAGAAAACTTTGTACCTATAAAGCAGAACATCGTACTCGTAGAGCTTTATTTGAGTTTGACAAAATAATCAGGAGTATCCATACACTGAAATATTTCCTCGACCCAAGCATTCAAAGCAATACACATCGCTCGCAAAACCGTGTTGAATCATATCATCAGCTCCGTGCTGCTATTGCTCAGGCCTATGGAAGGAAACAACTAATTGGAAAGACGGATATTGCTCTTGAAATTAGCAATCAATGTGGAAGGCTAGTTGCCAATGCAATTATTTATTATAATTCGGCAATTCTATCAAAGCTCAAAGAAAAATACGAAAGAGAAGGAAATATAAAAGCTTTAAACATATTGCGTAAAATATCTCCTGTGGCCTGGAGACATATACATTTCCATGGTCATCTTGTTTTTACGAATGAGAGTATAATTGATTTGGATGAAATAATCAGACAGTTGATTTTAGGTGTTTAGTAAATAAAAACCACATGATCTTTGGTCAAAAAACTTGACCCAATACAACTTTTGGTATATACTTCCAATAGTTTGAGTGGGTCATGACTATTGTAGTTGTTAACTAAGATTGAAGGTGTGAGATGAGTATAACACAAGCAGCTAAAGAAGGGTATTTAGAGAAAATTAGATCTTTAGTAAAAAATGCCAATAATATTAATGAGATAGATGAATACGGCAGGACAGCTCTTCATATTGCTGCTAGTGAGGGATATGATGACGTTGTAAGCTTCTTATTATCAGAAGGAGTATCTATTAATGCTATAGATAATGATGGGTGGACACCACTGTTCAGCGCATGTATTAATCAGCATATATCAACTGCAATGCTTTTGCTTGATCATAAAGCCGATCCTAACATATGTTCAAAGGGAGTATCGCCATTACTTATTGCAGCAGAACATCCAACTAAAGAATTAGTACAAAAATTTATTATCTCTGATGCAAATCTAAATTTTCAACTCCCAAATTTATCAACAGCTATGCACTTGGTTGCATTATCAGATTTACAACATGGTGAAAAGTTACAAATCATGGAAGGCATGTTTGATGCTGGAGCAGAGTTATTATGGGATGACTGTGGACACACTCCTGCAGATTGTTTGGGCAAGGATGATTTACCTCTAGTTGGTGAATTTAACCAATATGTTCAAAGCAAAATGTAAAGGATCAATTTTACTGTGTCAGTTAATACTGAAGATTATTTGGCTTCGCTTAGAAGTTTTGAAAGGGAAACTGAATCAACTGTTATACCCTCTTCAGATAGATCATTGGCATTAGCCGAGAAACAAAGGTTCTTTCTCTCTTTATCCAAAGCACTGACAGGTAATGACACTTGTGCAGCTATTTATGAATGTGATCTTGCTCATTTTCCAATATCAGTGAGCAATAATACTAATGATAGATCTCACTTTGATAGAGTAATAGGAATATTAAGACAAGAGCCATTGGACAGAGATGAGTTAAAAAGTGCTCTTGCACCTACTTTAGCATATCAATCTGCTGAATCAAGAGGTGCATCTAGTATGTTCGAAGCAATGGCTGCTACTAAAAGAGGTCAACCTTATGCTTCTCGTGGTGGATTAGATGAATACAGACTAGACAGAGATATAGATATAATTGCAGAGGGAATGCTAAGATGGGGTACTGGAGCCAAACGCGCAGCTTTTATTTCAGAGCCAGATGGCCCAATGCATGCGGAAATAAGAATGCTACCATCTGCTTTATTAGATGCGCGTACTAGGCAGATGCCAGACTATCAATCTAGTCTATTGCCACCAACAATAATTACATCTAAACTATTATGTAATCCTTGTAATATTGCTGTAGATTTTGCAGCTAGGGAATATGGTGTTGAAATGCAAACAGTTGGCACACATGCAAAAAACTATACAGGATGGGTAGATATTAGTTTAGCTTCTATAGGAGAAGATGCATTATCACATAGAATAAATACTAGAGTACGAGAAGAATTAACAAGACAATTTGATACATCCGAGGAAATACGAGCAGGTAGTAGAGAGGGACATCGTTTGATAGGAGATGAACCAGCAGCATTAAAACACATTAGACCAACTGGGGACTCTAGACAAATTTCTAAAACAGCAAGTAGAGATCAAGGTGGAGATGATGATGCAGGTGGACCAGGAGGTAAAGATAAGGATAGAAAAGAACCTCAAAAAGCACCCACACATATAGTGGCTTCGAGCACTAAGCCTAGCACAGCTCAACCAGCAGAAAGACCATCAGCATCAAGTGACGCTGCTGTAGCAAATGCAACAATGGCAGGAAGAATGGCTCTAACTAGTGCAGCAACAAGGGCTAATGTGGCAGCTACTGCTTCTACATCTTTATCAGTAGTTAGAGCCAATCCTGTACAGGTGTCACAACATGGAGCTAGTGCACGACGTGATATTGTTGACCAAAAACCGCATTAGTGATAGATGGTGTGAATAATGAAAGCAACTCAGGCAAACTACAGTTTTATTGTACTGCTTTGAAGCAAATGAAAAATAGTACATTTTAGAGAAAATATTAGATTTTTTTGTACAAGTATAGTACAATCTTATTTATTAGATAAAATTGTACTAAAATCATGAAAATTGGATATGCTAGAGTAAGCAGTAATAATCAAGACCTTGAATTACAAAAACAGGCACTGCTCAATGCAGGATGCAAGAAAATATATAGCGAATCCGTTAGTGGGAAAGATAATAATAGAACCAAGCTAATGGAAATGATTGAATCGCTGAGAAGCGATGATATTGTTATGGTATATAAAATTGATAGAATTGCTAGATCTCTAAAGGGTCTGATTGAGATTGTAGAATCATTGAATGGAAAAAAGGTTGATCTCATATCACTTGATTCCGGAGATAAAGTTGATACTACTTCGCCTATGGGTAGGGCATTTTTCCAGATAGCAGGCGTATTTGCGGAATTAGAACGGGGGATGATCAATAGCAGAACCAAGGCTGGAATAGAAAAAGCAAAAATTGATGGAGTAAAATTCGGAAGAAGTCTTGGAAGCAAGAACAAAAAAACAGCTGATAAGCTTGAGAAGATAAGGATTTTTCTTCATGCTGGCAAAAGTTATGATTGGATTACAAAGGAATTATCTGTAAGCAAGAAGACAGTAGCGGATATTAAGAAAGGTTTATTATAAAACCTAAATTAACTATCATCGGAAAAAAATCGGGTTTACGCTTAGACCCCCATACACAAAATTTGATCATAGCTCGCTCTGTCACCAAGAAGTATTACTTTACTGCCAGCCATCCGAGCTTCTCTAAGAATAAAATGCATCTCAGTAAGATCAACCATCGAGGCTTCATCTACAATAAGCACAGTCTTATTTGATAGAAGTGTTTTATTAATATTCTCTTCAGCTACATTCTCAAAATAATCTTTATAATAATCCATTCTTAAATTGACATTGAAATCCTTAGAAACCTTTATCATTCCTCTCATATACTCT
>CANDYO010000085.1 GCA_947424995.1 Rickettsiales bacterium
TGATCAAGCTGAAAACTTTATGATTCGAGCCGATCATGGTAGTGGGGTATATGGTTTAGCTGGAATACCTATTGTAGGCGAGTTTAATCGAATAAAAATTATTAGGCCATTACTTGAGTTTAAAAAAGAAGAGTTACAAGCTTTTCTTAAAGTACAGAATATTGAATGGATTGAAGATCCGTCGAATCAAAATGAACGTTTTATAAGAGTTAAGGTTCGCAAGCTTTTAAATGAACACCCAGAATGGATTGATAAGCTTGCAAATATTAGCAATAATTTATCGAAAGCGAAAGAATGCATAGAATATATGCTTGAGCGGAGCATAAAAGAATTGGTAAGTTTTTCTTCGCAGGATAGAGCGTTGATTGAACTTGTTGAATTTAATCAATTACCGCAAGAGATTAGGTTTAGAATGATAGGAACAATATTGCAAAATATCGGTACTAAAGATAAACCTGCTAGAGCTGAACGAATAGAAAGATTGCTGGATAAAGTTAAAGCAGGAAATGCATTCAAAGCTTCAACCTTATCTGGCTGTTTGATTAGCAGAAAAAAAGGGCAATTAGTTATTACTCATGAACAATTGATATGAGTCAACATAAAAAAGCTATTTTTTGCTTTAAAAGTAAAAATCGGCGTCATTCTTGCCAAGCGTTGGCGACGGCGAGAATCCAGATTAAATCTCTTAATACATTGAGTGTTTAAAAGCTTCTAAAAGTTTTTAACTGGACCCACGGCCTTCGGCCAAGGGTGACGAACTCACGTGGTTTTGGTGCGATTGTAACTTACGTAGTACTCTCTATTCTTCGCTCGCAAATAATTGATGTAAACTCTTACCATGTCTTTTTAGCCAAATACGCGCTGAGTGGTGCTCTGAATATGTTTTATCGACTAATTTCCAAAATCTATGACTATGATTCATTTCAATTAAATGACATAGCTCATGTACCACCACATATTCTAATACATATTTAGGTGCTAATATCAAACGCCAAGAGAAAGATAAATTACCAGTTGTAGAGCAGCTTCCCCAGCGGCTGGTGGTATCTCTTACGGTAATTCTTTGGTATTTTACTTTTAGCTCTTCAGCTTTTACGCGAGCATATTGTTCTATTTCAAGTTTTACTAATTTTTTTAAGTGAAAAGCGATCAGTGAATTTATTTTATTGTCTGCTACAACGCTAGATATTATTATTTGATCATCCAAAATTTGGATTGGCTCTTTAATACTTTGGTTGTTAAGCATTAATTGATGTTCTCTACCCAGAATAGAAATAATTTTAGTTTCTTCGATGAGGGAAGGGAGCTTTATTTTCTGAAGTTTATTGCGGATCCAAAGTTCTTTAGTAGTTAAAAATTGAGAAGCTCGATTAAAGTCAGATCTTCTAGGTAAAATCAGCTCAACCATTTTAGTTGGAGTAATTCTGATAGAGATATGTTTGGCCTTTAGACTTACTCTAGCGGTTACTTCAATAATGTTAGGTTCTTTGCCTAATTTTATAATCATATCATTATTTGTTATGGTCATTATTACTCATTATTAAGCATAGTTATAAATATGTTATAGCAAATAATGTAGATTGTTGCTAGATAAGAAAAATTAGTTATACTCAAGCGATTCATTATATAAGTAATTATTTTTATGTCGTTGCCACTTTTCTATTTTAAAGATTTATTTTTGAGCTTTGGTCAAACACCAATATTTAATGGCTTTTCTGGGCATGTATCGGCAAGGGATAAGGTTTGTTTGATCGGTAAAAATGGCAGTGGTAAATCTACTTTGCTTAAAGTGATGGCTGCTCAAATAGAAGCCGATAAGGGTGAGTTATATTATCATCCAGGAATAACGTTAGGTTACTTATCTCAACAGCCAACTGTTGATGAAAATCTTACCATTTATCAATATGTTTTGCAAAATGTAGTCTTGAGCCAAGATGAGACATCTGCTCAGAAAAAATACCTTGCTGATATTATTTTAGAGAAATTACGTCTTAATGGTGATCAAATGTTAGCCAAGCTTTCAGGAGGAAAACTTAGACGAGCAGATCTAGCTAGAACTTTAGTTGTTGAGTCTGATTTATTATTTTTAGATGAACCAACTAACCATTTAGATATTGAATCTATTGAATGGTTAGAAGAATATTTAAATGATTTTACTGGTGGCTTGGTTATTGTAAGCCATGATCGGGCATTTTTGCGCAATGTTTCAAATAAAACCATTTGGCTCGATCGAGGAAAATTATTGCATAATAATCGTGGTTACAATGATTTTGATCGTTGGAGTGAGGAAGTATTCACTCAAGAAGAGCGAAATTTAAGTAGGCTTGGTAAAGAATTAGATAAAGAAAATTTATGGCTTCAGCAGGGCGTAACCGCTAGGCGTAAGCGCAATCAACAAAGATTGCAAGGCCTATATGATTTAAGAGAAAAGCTTAAAAGCGATAAAACTAAATTCAATAATATTTCAAGTACTATGAAGTTAGATCCAATTGCTTCAACCAATAAAGCCAAGTTAATTGTGGAAATGGAAGATGTTGCTTTCTCATTTACAGACGTTGAGCCTAATAAAGTTATTTTAAAGCCTTTTTCTTTGAATGTTACCAAAGGTGAAACTATTGGAGTGATGGGGCGTAATGGTGCTGGTAAAAGTACTTTAATTCGCTTAATTACCGGTGACCTTAAGCCTACTGAAGGAAAAATAAGATTTGGCGTTAATTTACAATATAGTTATTTAGATCAATCTCGTGAAGACATTGACCAGGAAAAAACTTTATGGGAAACTTTATGCCCGAGTGGTGGTGATACTATTTTCTTTGCTGAGAATAAAACCAAGCACGTAGTAGCATATTTAAAAGATTTTCTTTTTGATGGTAAGCAAGCTCATAGTAAAGTTTCAACTTTATCAGGGGGTGAGCAAAATAGATTATTACTAGCAAAATTACTGATCAATCCTGGCAATTTTTTAATTCTAGATGAGCCGACTAATGATTTAGATATGGATACCCTTGATATGTTAGTTGAAATATTGACTGAATATAAAGGTACATTGCTAATAGTTAGCCATGATCGAGATTTTCTTGAGCGTTTAGCAACTAGAACCATTATTATTGAGCAGCCCTTTGTGCATGAATATGCTGGTGGTTATTATGATTATATTGCTAGTATTAAGCCTGAAATAAAAGCTAAGATTATTAAAGAGCAACCTAGAAGAGAAAAAATAAGTAATAAATTGTCTTATAAAGATGAGCACGAACTTAGTTTATTACCAGAAAAAATTGAGAAATTGAGCCAGCTAATAAAAAAATATGAGCTCGAAATTAATGATCCTGATTTATATGCTAAGGATCAAGATCGGTTCGATGTTTTAAGTAGTAAGATTGCGGCTAAAAGAGCAGAATTAGAAAAGGCTGAAATTAGATGGTTAGAACTAGAAGAGATGAAGCAAGCTTGTAGTGGATAGGGTAATGTGAGTAAACGCTGGGACGTCATCGCGAGAGGAGCGTTTCAAGCCAGAGGCGGAAACGCGTATCGTGGCGATCCAGTTAGAAAATTAATTCCGCAGGAATTACAAAAATTTATGCAAACCTTCGGTCTAGTTATTGTCCTGGATTGCCACAAAAAATGTTTTCTGCATAAATGCAATAAAACATTTTTTTCGCAATGACGTCCATAGGCGCATTAATTAACTTTTACAGAGATAATGTATAACTTTTTAACAATTAACTACTTAACCAATTTTCCTAACGCTTCTTTCAACTTAGCTAAATATTCTTTTTTCAAATCTTCGTCACAAAAAGCAGCGTTAATTCCATTAACTAAGCAGGTGATTAATTCCCCTGTCTTAAGAGGGTTAGAGCATTTAAGCCAGGAGTCTGGAACAGTATAATCATCTCTTTTGATACCGGCGAGCATCATGAACAAGGTTTGAATGGGAACGCCAGCTATTTCTGGATTATCAGAACATAGACCAATTTTCAATTTGTGGTCTCTTAAAAGAGTGAATAGGGGATGTTGATCTAAGTCTTCGACATATTTTTTTTCGCCGCCATAGCTATTGGCTTTAGGAGTTCCATCCTTTTTGCAATGATGAATACAAGCTCCCAGTGATAGATTGATAATTGGTGACATCAGTAAAATGACGTCTTTAGCTTTCATTTCTTTAATGGCTTGATTGCATTCAATAATTTGAAAACCATGAGCAACACGGCTGATTGGTAAAGTATTAACTACATCCATTAGATGTTCAACGCCTACGCCTTCACCACCATGTGCCTCGCAGCCAAAGCCCATACTTGCAGCAGCTTCATAACCAGCTTTAAGATGAACAGGCCAGCCTGACTCATCTTTCTCATGTCCTGCTGATTCAAGCCCTACAAAAACTCCAGGAGTAAGTTCTTTGGTTTCTTGCAGCCATGCGGCGGCTTCTAAAGCTCTGATATCAGTTGATTGACTAAGTCCTGCTGCTTGAGTTTTATTGAAGCAATGAAGAAATCTTAAATGGACTCCGCGGCTTGCAAAAGCTTTTACTTCTTGTTCTAAAAAATAATATAGCTTATGTCTAGCTGCTTCTGGAGGAACCTCTGGATAAATATGATAAGCGATTCTTATATTTTGCTGGAGTTCGGTATAAAAAATATTTTGAGCTATACAATCTTGCAAGTAGCTTCGAAGTACTAATTGTAAATCATCTTCATTCTGAATGCCACCAGGTGGATATCTGTGTCCTTGTACTGTGGCCATTACTGCATCAAAACTTTTAAAATTGTGAGGAGCAATATTATAGCGTAAATTTTTTGGCACTAATTTATCATCAAAAACAACTGGATCTGGAATTTGAAAAATATCACTATAATGTTCATGTGGATCATTGATATGCAGCGATGCTGGTCCATTATACCATTTGCCGTCTTCTACGGTAATAAAGCGATTACGTAAAGCTAACTTCCAAGCAGTTCTTGGTGAGATAGTGCCTGGGAGATGAACATGCAGATCTACTTTTGGCAAGGCTTCTATTAATTCTGCAGTTAGTGGTATTTGATTGAGCTCTTGCTCTGAATAACCAAATAATTTGTTCATCTTTTACTCCCATTCTATTGTTGCTGGCGGTTTGTCAGATATATCATAAGTCACTCGACTAATAGATTTTATTTCATTAATAATTCGTTGAGCAACTAAGCTTAAAAAATCGTGAGGTAAGTGCGCTGATCTAGCAGTCATAAAATCTATAGTTTCTACGGCTCTAAGGGCAATTACCCAATCATATTTACGGCAGTCACCTGCAACTCCCACTGACTTTACTGGTAGAAACACAGCGAAAGCCTGACTTACTTTATCGTATAATTCATGTCTTATTAGCTCTTCAATAAAGATGCTATCTGCTGAGCGTAATATTTCTGCATATTCTTTGCGTACTTCACCTAGAATTCTTACTCCAAGGCCAGGGCCTGGGAATGGGTGGCGTTTAATCATTTGAGCTGGAATTCCAAGTTCTAATCCGATAGCCCTTACTTCATCTTTGAATAATTCGCGCAATGGTTCTAATAATTTTAGCTTCATTTTTTCAGGTAAGCCGCCAACATTGTGATGAGACTTAATTACGTGAGCTTTACCATATTTACTAGCCGCTGATTCAATAACATCTGGATATATAGTGCCTTGCGCTAGCCATGCAGCATTTAGCTTTATTGATTCTTCTTCGAAAATTTCAATAAATAATCCACCAATAATCTTACGTTTAAGTTCGGGATCAGTTACGCCTTTTAAGCTATTTAAAAATCTATCTTCCGCATTAACTAGAATGATCTTCATTTGGCTATCTTTAAACATCTCTAAAACTTGTTGGCTTTCATTTTGTCTTAAAAGTCCATTATCTACTAAAATGCAAGTTAGTTGTTTGCCAATAGCTTTATGGAGCAGTGCAGCAGTTACTGAAGAATCTACCCCACCAGAGAGTCCTAGAATAACTTCTCCTTGGCCAACTTGCTCACGAATTTGGCTAATACTATTATTGATAATGTTTTGATCATTCCAAAGAGATTTGCAGCCACAGATATCTTTAGCAAAGCGGGCTAAAATTTGTAGACCTTGTTTGGTATGAGTTACTTCAGGATGAAATTGAACTCCATAAAATTGACGCTGATTATTCTCCATTGCTGCGATAGTGCAATTGGTTGAGCTTGCTATTGTTTCGAAACCTGTGGGTAAAATGTTTACCTGATCACCATGGCTCATCCACACGTCTAAGCTATTTTTTTTATCAAAAATATCTTTGAATAACATGCTATCTTCTTTAGTTGTGAGCTTAGCATAGCCAAATTCACTATGCATCGCTGAAGTAACGCTTCCACCAAGCTGTTTGGCCATGGTTTGCATGCCATAGCAAATGCCCAATATCGGTATGTTAAGAGTGAAAATAATTTCTGGAGCACGAAAATTTATGCTTAATTCAACTGATTCAGGGCTACCAGAAAGAATAATTCCCTTAGGATTAAAAATCTTGATTGCTTCTTCATCTACGTCAAAAGGATAAATCTCGCAGTAAATATTTAAATTACGTATTCTACGAGCTATAAGATTGGTATATTGTGAACCGAAATCAAGGATCAGTATTTTGTCTTCATATATATTGGTCATGTTTATTTACATTTATAATTTAGAGATTCTTGAGCAAAGACCACATCATGGATACTGTATGAGCTTAGAATTGCGCCAAAAGCACATGAGGTCGTCATCCTTGTCGCAAGCTTTAGCTGGTAGCGAGGACCCAGTTGAAATCTTTTAAAAACCTTTAAACTCAGCATGTTTAAGAGATTTTTACTGGACCCTCGGCCTTCGGCCAAGGGTGACGTCATCGTGGTGTCTTTAGAGCGGATGTGTATAAATAACATCTTGTATAACTGCCTAATCATTAATATGGCTTTTTTTATATTGGTCATGTTTATTTACACTTATAATTTGGAGCTTCTTGGGCAAAGGCCATATCATGAACATGGCTTTCTTTACTGCCAGCATTGGTAATTTTAATAAATTGAGCATTTTGTTGTAAATCGCTAAGATTTGCAGCGCCATTATATCCCATGCCTGAGCGTAAACCACCAACTAATTGGTACAAGATATCAGCAACCGGGCCTTTATAAGCTACTGATCCTTCAATGCCTTCAGCAACAAATTTACCTTGTCTTTTATGTTGAAAATAGCGCTCATCACTGCCACCAGCAATGGCTCCTAATGACCCCATCCCGCGGTATGATTTATATTGTTTATTATCAATAGTGATTATATCTCCTGGCGCTTCATCAGTACCTGCAAGCATTCCACCTAACATCACTGCATGAGCACCAGCTGCGATAGCTTTAACTATATCGCCAGAATAGCGCATGCCACCATCAGCGATAATGCCGACATCAAATCCTCTTAGTGCTTTAGCTACCAGCATGATAGCAGTTAAGGCTGGGACTCCCACTCCTGAAATTATTCTGGTAGTGCAAATTGATCCTGGGCCAATCCCAACTTTAACGATATCTGCTCCAGCTTCAGCTAAAGCCAGAGCTGCTTCACCAGTTGCGATATTACCAGCAACTAGAGTGATATTTGGATAAGTGATTTTAAACCATTTGACACATTCGATTACTAATTTTGAATGACCATGCGCAGTGTCTATAATTACTAGGTCAACACCTGCGTCAACTAGCATTTTGATTCTTGTTTGACCAATTTCGCTATAATCATGGCTTATTGCAGCGCCAACTAGATTAGCGTTATCTTCATCTTTAACTTGTTTGATGATTGTAGCTTGTTTTTCAGCAGACATGTTTTTATGGATAATTGCGATGCCTCCAGCTTTAGCCATAGCGATCGCCATTTGATATTCGCTGACTGTATCCATAGCAGCAGATAAAATTGGTATTTTAAGATTTATTTTTTTAGATAGTCGCGTTGAAATATCAACATCAGTAGGTAAAATTTGAGAATATTGTGGAATTAAAAGTACGTCGTCGAAGGTTAGTGCTTCGGATATTTGAGTCATTTATTGAAAGCTCCGATTAGAAGATTTCATGAGAATACTATACTAAAATAAAGATAAGCACAAGTATTTTATTTATAAAATTTTACTAACAGCCACAAACCCATTGGTTATCTACGGATTCGCAAAGTTTTCCAGTGCATTCTGGAAGGCTTTCAAAATAATATTCTTAGTATTGATTTGTAGGATAGTATTCGTCTAAGAATAAATTATTAGGTATGGGATTAATAATATAATCATTATTATTAGGATATAGAAGTAATTTTTCTAGATAATCCGAGCTTAATCTTGGGTTAATATTGAGAGAGTTTACTAAGTCTTCTGGGTTTATAGACATAATTTAAATACCACTTTACAAGTGTATAGAATGCATAAGCTTATTTTATCTGTTAATTATACCTAATCAACAGATTTATCATGTGTGTTTATTGTTAATTGAAAATTATATACAATATTGGT
>CANDYO010000086.1 GCA_947424995.1 Rickettsiales bacterium
TCAGAAAAATTAAAAATAACCAATGCACAAAAGATAAAAGAACAATTAGAACAAGCTAAGCAAGAATTAGAATTAGCTAAGAGATCTGGTAATCTAGCTAAGGCTGGACAGTTAACCTATGAAACTATCCCTGAGCTAACTCAGAAACTTGAAATAAGCGAAACTAGTAAAGGTAATCGCATAGTTAAAGAGGAAATTACCGAGCAGGATATTGCTCAAATAGTTGGTCGTACCACTGGAATTCCAGTTGATAAAATTATGGGTAGTGAACGAGAAAAATTACTTCATATGGAAAAAGATTTGGCCAAATTGGTGATTGGTCAGGAAGAAGCTTTAAATGCAGTGAGTGATGCAATTAGGAGAGCTAGGGCTGGGATCCAAGATAGTAACCGTCCACTTGGATCATTTTTGTTTCTTGGGCCTACTGGAGTTGGTAAAACCGAACTTACTAAAGCGCTCACCAAATTCTTATTTGATGATAGCCATGCTATGCTACGTTTTGATATGTCTGAATATATGGAAAAACATGCAGTAGCCAGACTGATTGGAGCTCCTCCTGGTTATGTAGGTTATGAAGAGGGGGGAACACTTACTGAAGCAGTGAGAAGAAGACCATATCAGGTAATTTTATTTGATGAAGTAGAAAAAGCTCATCCTGATGTGTTTAATATTTTACTTCAAGTTTTAGATGAAGGAAGATTAACTGATAGCCGTGGAGTGGTAGTTGATTTTAAAAATACGGTGATTATTTTAACCTCTAATTTAGGTTCGGAAGCTTTAACTTTGGCTACCGATGAAAATTTCGAACAAGCGAAACTTGAAGTGATGGAAGTGGTTAAGCAAACTTTTAGACCAGAATTTTTAAATCGGCTTGATGAGATTATTATTTTTCATAAATTAGCCTTAGTACATATTGCTAAAATTGTTGAAATTCAAATCGATAATTTAGAGAAAACATTATCCAAACATAATATTCATCTTACTCTTGATGAAAAGGCGCGAGAATGGTTGAGCATTAATGGTTATGATCCTATATATGGCGCTAGACCTTTGAAGCGTTTAATACAAAGAGAGATCCAGAATCCATTAGCAAAGATGATCATTGCTGGAGAAGTCAGTGATGGCGATCAAGTGAAGATTAGCTTAGAGAGTGATAAGTTGAAATTTAGTTAGTATCATTAATTAAGGAATTACTGTGACCATAGTCGACAAAGCTTTAAAACATATTTGGTATCCTGGTGCTCAGATGAAGGACTATCAAGATTTTAAACCGCAACAGATCAAAAGAGCTTATGGTAGTTATATTGAACTAGAAGATGGTCGAAAAATTATTGATGCTATTTCTAGCTGGTGGTGTAAGTCATTAGGGCATGCTAATCCAAGGCTACAACAAGCTATGGTAGAGCAGATGAATAAGTTTGAGCATGTAATGCAGCCTCATATGGTTCATGAAACCATTGCAGAATTATCGGAAAAATTAGCTAACTTAACTAAAACTTTAAGCAAAATATTTTACGCTAGTGATGGATCAACAGCGGTTGAAATTGCTATAAAAATGGCTCTTCATGCTCAGAAAAATTTAGGTCATACCAAGCGCAACAAATTTATTGCCCTTAAAAATGGCTATCATGGTGAAACGATTGGTACTTTAAGTGTTAGTGATTTAGGTAAATATACAGCACCTTATCAAGACCTTATGTTTAAAGCTGAATTCATCGATAATATTCCTTATGTTTTAACTAAAGATGATCCTTTGTGGGATGATTGTTCAAAAAATTGGTCTAGAATAGAGCAATTTTTAGAGTCTAAAGGAGATAGCTTAGCTGCGATTATATTAGAACCAATAGTGCAAGGGGCTGGTGGGATGTTAATCTATAGCAAAGACTTTTTGAAGAGATTGCGTGATTGGACTAAGAAGCGTCAGGTTTATTTAATCGCTGATGAGATTATGACTGGTATAGGGCGAACTGGTAAAATGCTTGCCTGTGATCACGCTGGTATTGAGCCTGATTTTATGTGCCTTAGTAAAGGATTAACTTCAGGGATGTTACCATTCAGCGTAATGATGACCAGCAAAGAAATCTATGATATTTTTTATGGTAAGGATCCATTTCTTCATTCTAATACTCATTATGGGAATGCTCTTGCCGCTAGTGTTGCTTTAGAAGTATTAAAATTTTTTGAAGAAGAAAAAATTTGCGAAGAATTTGCTGAATTAAATATGCTGGCAGCTTTTCAAAAAATAGCTGATGAAACTGGTAAGCTTAGCAATGTTAGAGGGATTGGCGCTATTGTCGCTGCTGACTTAGTTGATGTAGATGGATTTAAATTATATAAAAAAGCAATGGAACTGGGGGCTATATTGCGCCCAATGGGAAAAGTCTTATATTGGCTGCCACCGCTTAATATATCAGCTAAGACTTTAGTAGAGCTGAGTGATATTACTAAAGAAGCTCTTTGCTCGGTGTAATGATACTACTATACCAATTTTCAGCAATAGCCGAGCACTTTTAGAGTTGATATATCAATCCCTGACCTAAGTTAATGAACTTTTACAGGGATAATGAAGGAAATGATTTTACCTATTTGGATTATAAAAATGCTGATCATACTTAAACTCGTTGGCTAAATTATCTTTGGTAATAAGCCAATGATGCTTAGTTGAGTTTAAATATTTTTCCTCAAGATCGAGTGAAGGAAGACTGATTAATATTTTGATTAATGGTTTTGCTAGAGGATCATTAAAATCAACTAACGGCCTGTTAGACTCATCAATAAATTGAGATAAATTATATTTTTTCTGCTCTTGATTTAAGTTAAATGGGCTGTCGCTAACTGCAACAAGATTACCAAGCATGGTAGCATACTTAAATACATGGGCAGCAGTATAAATTATATCATCGCAGCCGGTAGTATTAAAATACGCCACTCCATTAGGCTTTAAATGAGCTTTTACTAATTGAAAAAATTCTTTTGATATCAAATTATTTAATCCAGTACGCCAATATAAGGTGTTATTCATAACAATAAAGTCATATTTATTATTATTTTTCTTAAGCCATAAAGCTCCATCATCAAAATAGAAGTTATTTTTTGGATTGGCTAAAATGCTAGCTTGTTCAGGATAGTCTTTAATAATCTCTAAGTATCCTTGATTAAGTTCAATAATATCAATTTTTTCAATAGGTTTGTAATCAGTTAAGACCTTTACCCATGAACCAGTGCTTAGGCCTATAACTAAAACATCTTTAGGTTTAGGATGTAAGGCTGAGATTGCATAAGCTCTGATAATGCCGTTGTTAGGGTTAGTAAATTTTGAATTAAACTTACCATCATAAACTCCATTACCATATACTACATGGTCTTCTTTTTCCTGCAATATTGTTATAATGCCATGGCGATTTTCAATAATTTTTTCAAATGGATATAGATCCTGGCTAACGTAGAAAAATTGAAGTTTTTCTAAGAAGTTTTTATAGATAGTATTATGAACGGAGACAGGGAATATCATCATAGCTATAATCAATAGACTATATTTATAGTTATAATATAGCGAAACAAAAAGAGCTGTCGCTAATATCAGATAGCTAATCAGTAATATATTGTGAGTAATGCCAAGATATTCGAAGGTGTAATATCCGGTGACAATAGATCCCAAAACTGCTCCAAGTATATTAGCTGCATAAATATAATTAAATTTTTGTTCAGATGATTTAGTTATTTGAGCAACCAAAGGTAAAATAGCTCCCATTAGATATGCGGTATAACAAGCAGTAAAATAAGGTGCGTTATTAGCAACTGCTTGAAAATTTAATTGTAACATTAAGGGAATTAAAAAATAAAAAACAACAAAACAGATAATTAGATTTTTAAAGATAAAGGCCAAAGGGTTTTTTGAGATGCTAATAATTTTTTCAGCTTTTAAAGAACCAAAAGCTATTCCTAATAAATATAAGCTTAATAATATTCCAAAAGTATTAGCGCTATTGCCATTAGAAAAATCAGCTAATCTAAACCAAATCATTTCTTGGCTTAAAGCAATGTAGCCGACTAAAAATGCGATAATTACCCCAGTAATAAAGCTGATAGATTGATTGTTTACTTTACTTGGTAAAGGAATTTTTCGTTCACTTAGATAGCCAGACATTACATAAACAAGCCAAGCTGTAAGAAAGTTAAATCCAACAGCTATTAAAATAGCTGAATTTTTCCCACCTAGAACTAAAATTAAGCTTACGGTTAAGAAGGCTGCAATAGCAGAGCCAAAGGTATTAAATGCATATAATCTGCCAACAGCTTTTCCAACATCAGACAAATATTGGGTGAGATAAGATACTAGAATTGGTAAAGTGGCGCCCATTAGAAATGTAGGGAATAAAACAGATATCAAACTCTGCAAAATGACGTCTGTTAAAGATGATTGATTAAGTTCTATAGCCACAAGGTTGATGATATCTAAGCTAAAAATACCATATATACCTATAAGTAATTCAATAAACAAAAAGGCGCGCAAATAGTTATATTTAAATAATTTAACGATGAAGTTGCTGGAAAAAGCGCCTAGACCTAAGCCTGCCATAAATACAGCAACGATTATAGTAACTGTTTCACTATTGACTCCATAAGTAGACAATAATTCTTTTTGCCAAATAATTTGATAAATTAATGCAGCAAAGCCAGAAAGGAGAAAAATAAAAGGTGTCGCATTATTGGAGATAAATATTTTCTTTTTATCTTCATCTTGCATAACCAAAATTAGCAGAATAATTTGCGCTAATATGAATAAAACTATAGTTAGAATAAATAGGCTTATGGTAGCTCTAAATGGTCCAAATAATCCAAGAAATAATAAAAAAACTAAATAGGTTAAAGGGTCATATAATTTAAACTTATTTAAGCTATCTGCTTTAAGAAAACTAAGATAATAATGGGTTCTATCTCTAATATCCCACAATATTTTGTAAGTTAAATAAGTGATAATTAGTGAAATGAAAGCAGAATAATATATTATTTCTTTTATTTCAATAAGGGTAGGGATCATCATTGTTAAGTAAGTAACAATACTGACTCCAATAATTGCAGATATTAATCCTAAAATAATTTTTGGTATATTTGGCATGTATATTTCTAAAGAGATCTAAAATTTATACTGGATATAAACTTATAAGTTATACATAATAGGTAAATATAACAGATAAAGATAGTAATGTTTTGTAAAAAAGGAGAAAAATAATGGATGCATTAATGCTAGCGCGGATTCAATTTGCAGCGAATATTTCTTTCCATATTTTATTTCCAACTATAACGATTGCCCTGAGTTGGATTTTATTATTTTTTAGATTACGCTATCAGACTACCAGCGATATAAAATGGATGGATGCCTACAAATTTTGGGTGAAAATTTTTGCCTTATGCTTCGCTCTTGGAGTGGTCTCTGGAATTACCATGTCTTTTCAGTTTGGTACCAACTGGCCAGGTTTTATGTTAAAAGTAGGTAACATTGCGGGGCCACTACTTGCTTATGAAGTGATGACCGCTTTCTTTTTAGAGGCTACATTTCTTGGCATTATGCTATTTGGGATTAATCGAGTATCACATAGAATACATATGCTAGCTACCATATTGGTGGCGTTTGGGGTAACTTTATCTGCTTTTTGGATTCTAGTATTAAATAGTTGGATGCAGACTCCTACAGGTTATGAAATACATAACGGGGTGATTCATGCAACCAGCTGGTTGGAGGTGGTATTTAATCCTTCAATGCCTTACCGAGTAGTGCATGTACTACTTGCTTCTGGTCTTACCTCTTCGTTTTTAGTTGCAGGTATTTCAGCTTATAGATTCATTCGGGGTGACTCTTGCGCAAGCGTAATGGCAGCAATGAAAACTGCTGTTTATGCTGCTGCAGTGTTAATTCCTCTGCAAATATATGCAGGTGATGCGCATGGACTTAATACTTTAGAATATCAGCCGGCTAAGATTGCAGCGATGGAAGGAATTTGGAACACTGAACATGGAGCTCCATTATTGCTATTTGCTATTCCTAATAAAGAGACTCGCAGCAATGAATATAGTTTTGGGTTGCCGAAGTTTGGTAGCCTTATTTTAACTCATTCTTGGGATGGAGAAATAAAAGGTTTAAATGAGTTTGAAGGCAAACATCCTCCGGTTATGCCTATATTCTTTGCTTTTCGAATAATGGTAGCTGTTGGGATATTAATGCTTCTCGCTGCATGGCTCGGTGCATGGCAGATATGGCGTAAAGGTGAACCTGCTAAATGGCTTAGTTATGGGCTTGCTACTATGACCTTTTCTGGTTGGATAGCAACGCTTGCTGGTTGGTATACCACGGAAATAGGCAGACAACCCTATCTTGTTTATAATGTACTTACTACCATAGAGGCAGCTGCAACTAATGTATCAAATGGAATGATTATTAGTACTTTGATCATGTATCTAACCCTTTATGTGGTGTTAATTATATCTTTTATATCAGTAGTGTTTTATTTAGCCCGTAAAGCTGGAGAGAAACCAGAAACAATAGCAACTAATTAGGAGTAGATAGATATGGAAATTTTCACCAATGGTCAGTGGCTTCCTTTAGTATTTGTGGCGCTAATGGGGATTTCAATTTTGGCTTACGTAATTCTAGATGGTTATGACTTAGGCGTTGGGATGTTAATGAGCTGCGCAAGTGATGATGAAAAAGATAAAATGATTGCTTCGATTGGGCCATTTTGGGATGCTAATGAGACCTGGCTAGTGTTAAGTGTAGGTATTTTATTAGTAGCATTCCCATTAGCACATGGAGTTATTCTTAGTGCTCTTTATATCCCTACTGCGATTATGCTAGGTGGATTAATCCTGCGAGGAGTGTCATTTGATTTTCGCTCTAAGGCTAAAGCGCACCATAAACATTTATGGGATAAGTCTTTTATGGGTGGATCATTGATCACTGCGCTTGCTCAAGGCTACATGCTAGGGCTATATATTGCAGGGTTTAATACCAATTTTATTACTTTTGCTTTTGGTATGCTTGCTGGTGTTTGTGTGGTAGCTGGCTATTGTTTGGTTGGCGGTAGCTGGTTGATTATGAAAGCTGAAGGTGAATTACAGAAAAAAGCTGTTCGTTGGGCTAGATTCGGTTTATGGGGAACTGCGCTTGGAATGGCGGTTGTATCGATTTCGACTCCATTGCTTTCTGAACGAATTTTTGATAAATGGTTTAGTTTTTCTAATTTCTTTATGTTGTTGCCAATTCCAGTGATGACTGGATTTTTGATTATTTTACTAGAATTTACCCTTCGTAAGTTGCCGCAAGATGATGATCGCTATTGTTGGGTGCCATTCGCTGGTAGTGTTTGGTTATTTATTTTAGGTTTTTATGGACTGGCATATAGCTTTTATCCATATATAGTACCAGAAAAAATTACTATCTGGGAAGCAGCAAGTTCACCAGAATCGCTAATGCTTATTTTAATTGGTGCACTTATCGTATTACCATTTATTATCGGCTATACCATCTTTGCTTATCGAGTATTCTGGGGGAAGGTGAAGGATCTTAATTATTATTAGGAGTGATCTATAAAAGTATGTTGTACGAGATATCGTTTTATAAGTAAGTTATAAAAACAATGCGATGCCGTTACTCTTGAAACGCGCGGAGCGCGGTTCGAGAGTCCAGATTAAATCTCTTATAATGTTTAGTATTTAAAGGTCTTAAAAGATTTTAACTAGATCTTCGCCACCAGCTGGCGCTGATGGCAAGGATGACGGACTTTTATGAATTCTAAGCAAAAAACACTCTTTATCTTTCTATTTTCTAACTAATATCTTCCGCCAGGTCTTTGCGATGTATTGATTCTTCTGTGTTCGCTTGATGTGTTATTGATATCTTTAGACTCACTAGTTGTAGTTAGATCTCTTTTTGCTTTTTGTAATTCTTGCATTACTTCTAATTCTAGTTTTATGCCTAAGTTATCAAGCTCTTTATCAGAAAAATTTTCGATTGGACGATTTGGATCTCTTGGTGCTTCGCTAGCCAATATTTCATCCAACTCTGCAGTTACTTTTCTCAGGTCTTCATCGAACTCTGCGTCAGTAAGACCTCCTGAACCTGGAGTCCTTGCTTTTATATTTTCTTCAATTCTCTTTAAGTCGTCTATATCTTCTTCTTTATCAAGTTCTTCATCGGCTTGACGAAGTTTATCTCCTATGGCTATTAATGGAACCATATCTAATTCTGTTTGTAATTTTAATATTTTAAAATCTGCTTTTCGTTGCGTCTCTGCTACTGCTAGATTTTTCTCTGCTTGGTCTAGATAGTTATACACTTCTTCTGTATCTTGATATTTAGACTTTCCTAATAATGCGGACGCAGCTTTATTATACAAGGATCCTAGAGGAGTTATTTTATTATCTATGGCAAGTTGTTTAGCAGTTTTACCTTCTCTATTGGTTAGAGTGATATC
>CANDYO010000087.1 GCA_947424995.1 Rickettsiales bacterium
AAAACCTTCGGCCTTAAAGCCAAAAATGGCCGTCACCCTTGGACAAGCGATAGCGAAGTCCGAGGGTCCAGTAAAATTCTCTTAAAACCCTAAAATAACTGAATAAAGTAAAAGATTTCAACTGGATCCTCGCGCCTAAACGGCGCAAGGATGACTTCATTGATTGAGGTGACAACCAATGAACTCACTCCCTACTCTCTCCTCACCCACTTATCAAACATTCTGGTTATTGACTCTTCACCAGTTGGTAGCTCAGCTCTATTCTTTCCAACCCATCTTAATTCTTTAGATTCCTCATTGATTTGTAATCTTTCATTACTTTGAACCTGCAATAAAAATCTAATATCATAATGAAAATGCTGCTTATCTTTACTATTAGCTGGGATAAGATGGACATCCACGTCAAAAATTTGGTTATCTATCGCTATAACTCCGTTAATGCCAGATTCTTCTTGAGCTTCTTTTATAGCCACGGCTAATACATTATTATCTCCATCAGCATGACCACCGAGTTGAAACCATCTATCGAGCTTAGCATGATGCATCAATAAAGCATTATCTCCAGTCTTATCTAAAAGCCAAGCGGAGGCTGTGATATGACCAATATCTAAGCTTCTTTCAAAGCAATCTTCATTTTCCTTAACAAATACAATGATTTGTTGTTTAAAATTTATTTCTTTAGTATCAGTCGGTTGATATTGTTCAAGTAATTTAAGTAAATTTTCTCTATGCATTTAATTTCTCTAGCCCAAGTCGATTAAGTAATTGAACATCATGCTCCGGTGCTGGATTAGCGGCAGTGAGTAAAGTTTCACCATAAAATATTGAGTTACCACCAGCAAGAAAGCATAATGCTTGTAACTCATCTGACATTTGCTCTCTACCTGCTGATAACCTTACATAAGCTTTTGGCATCAAAATTCTTGCTAATGCTATAATTCTAACAAAATCGAATGGATCAATATCTGCCGCATTTGCCAGCGGAGTACCTGGAATTTTAATCAATTTATTGATCGGTACTGATTCAGGAGGCTCATCTAAATTGGCTAACATGGTCAGCATTTTAACTCTATCTTCATTGGTTTCGCCCATACCTAAAATCCCTCCACAACATACTTTAATTCCAGCATTGCGGACATTATCCAAAGTGTTTAAACGATCTTCAAAGCTACGAGTAGTTATGATTTTATCGTAATATTCTTCAGAAGTATCAATATTATGATTATAAAAATCCAGACCGATCTCTTTTAATCTAGCAGCTTGATGCTCTTTTAACATTCCAAGAGTCACACAAGTTTCAAGACCAAGCTTTTTAACTTCTATTACCATTTTAGCAACTATTTCTAAATCTTCATCGCGTGGTTCTCGCCAGGCTGCACCCATACAAAACCTTGTACTTCCAGCTGCCTTAGCCAATTTAGCTGCTTCAATAACCTTATCTATTTCCATTAAAGGCTCTTTCTTTAAACCAGTTTGATAATGAGCTGATTGAGGGCAATAAGAACAATTTTCTGGACAACTCCCTGTTTTAATGCTTAAAAGTGTGCTAATTTGTACTACGTTAGGATTGAAGTTTTCTCTGTGGACGGTTTGAGCTTTGTAGATTAGCTCCATAAATGGCAAATTAAAGCATTGTAAACTTTCTGTTAGAGTCCATTTTTTAATCATAATAAATTACTCTTTTAATAGGTCAATTTAGTCAATATGTATCAAGCATATGAACAATATTATACTGGGCAACAAGATATAGCAAAATATCGTCAATTACCAGCACCAATCACTAATTTATTACCAACGTTTGTCGATTTTTCTACTAATGATTACTTATCACTTAGCAATTCTAAAGAATTACTTGAAGCTGCCGTTAATGCAGGCAAGCAATATGGAGTTGGCTCCACTGGTTCTAGACTACTCTCCGGCAATAAACAGATCTTTATTGATCTAGAGGATAAAATAGCTCAAGATAAGGGGTGCGAAGCAGCCTTAATTTTTAATTCAGGTTTCCAAGCTAATATAAGTGTTTTAGCTAGTTTATTAGATCAAAATATACTTAACAGCAAACCTTTAGTATTTTTTGATAAGCTTAATCATTCAAGCCTTTATCAAGCAGTTTTCTTAAGTAAAGCTGAATTAATTCGCTACCAACATAATGACATGGATAACTTAAGCAATTTACTAACTAAATATCGCAGCAGCAAGCAAGCAAAATTTATCGTCAGCGAAACTATTTTTGGAATGGATGGAGATGTTGCAGATCTTATCCGCCTTAAGCAAATAGCTCAACAACATCAAGCTTTCCTATATTTAGATGAAGCACATGCAACTGGAGTTATTGGTAAAAATGGTTACGGCCTTTCAACTAACATAGAAATTCAGGACATACCTCATTTGATCATGGGAACATTTAGCAAAGCCTTAGGAAGTTCTGGAGGCTATATTGCTTGCTCAAATATTCTTAAAAACTACCTAGTCAATAGATGTTCAGGTTTTATTTATTCTACTGCCCCCTCGCCGATGGTTATTGGAGCTGCAGCAAAAGCTTGGGAAATAGTTAAAACTTATACTAAGCAACGAGAAGAGCTGTTTTTAAAGGCCAATTTTTTAAGAACTAAGTTGCAAGAATTAGGTTTTGATACCGCCACCTCAAGTACTCACATAATTCCAATTATCTTGGGAGATGAAAAAACTACCATCCATGCTAAAGAATTACTTCGACAAGAAAATATCATTACATCCAGTATTAGGCCCCCTACAGTACAGCCTAAGACTTCTAGACTTCGCCTAGCGTTGAATATTAATCATTCTTATGACGATCTAGAACATTTGCTATTCGCACTGAAGAAAATATGATTATCGATAAAAATAAAATCACTAGAAATTTTAATCGAGCTAATTATGATTTAGTAGCGGATGTACAGAAAACATGCGCTACAAAGCTAATAAATCAGCTTCGAACTAATTTACCTGAGTTTAATCCTATTTCAATTTTAGATATCGGAACCGGCACCGGTTATGTTACTAAAAAATTATTAGAAACCTTTCCAAATAGTTCATATAGTTTAAACGATATTTCTCCCAACATGCTTAAATTAGCTCAAAAAAACTTATCTACTTTTCCTAAAACTAAATGTATTTTAGGAGATATGGAAACTACAGATTTCGCCCCTCATCAATTGGTAATTGCTAACATGTCTCTTCAATGGGCTAATGACCTAAATACTTTGCTAAAGAAATTATATAAATCAAGCGATGTCTTAGCTTTTTCTTGTCTACTAGATGGTACATTTCATCAATGGTCTAACATATTTAAAGAATTAGCTTTACCCACTCCTATTCGTAGCTACCCAACCAGCCAAGATTTAGAAAGTCATTTACTATCTCTAAGCCCTCTAAAATATTTTTTTGATATCACTGAATATACTTTAGAATTTGCAAGCCCAGAATTTTTTATGCAATATTTAAAAAATTTAGGCGCTAATTATACTACTCAAAAAATCCCTCTTTCCTCTTTAAGAAAAATTCTAAAGTTTCATAACACTAGCTTTACTATTAGCTATAAGGTGTTTTTTGCTATAATGAATTAGTTGGACCAATTCTCACGTCATCCCTGTATGTGTTCATCTTTTCGGTTACAAGGTTAGCAATAAATAAGCTACGCGTCATCCCTGGCAAGCCATGCTGGAAGCATGAGCTAAGACCGGGGATCTCAGGAGGTTTCTTCCTCACGAGATCCTAAGGTCTCGTAAAACTAGGCAAAGCCTAGTTTTACTTCGTCAGGGATGACGCAGAATCCGTAACCGCATTAATGAACTTTTACAGGGATGACGCCTCTACTCTAAATATACTCAGTTATTACTAAAAATTGGCATCATTTAGTGGTTGGAGGCGAAATAGTAGGTCTCGTTGTATTAGAGTTATTCCCCGGTGTATTCTTTGGTGTATCCCCATTACCTGAGTTTTTACCCTGCTTTTCTTTTAGATTTTTTTCATTCATTCGCACCTTTTTACGTCGCGCAACATCTGTTTTACCCATACCAACCAACCCTTTAGCACTGCTATATAAATTACCGAATGGATTTGGTCCGAGTGGTCTTCCTTGTCCGCCGCCACCAAACATGGTCATCCCACCAATAATTGATTGAGTTATCTCTTTAGATATGCCTTTAGCATAAGATCTCATTACAGTTGTTACCATACAGTAAGTAATAGCCAGTGGTATAGTAATGATAGTACCAGCAGATGCTCCAGTACCAAGATTATCTCCTCCCCATGGTGAGAACCATGGTACACAGAACATAGTTGCAGTTCCAACCTCAGGAAATCCTGGTATAACAAAATTATATGGAATAGTGCATTTAAAACATACTTTAAAGTTAAACATTTCTTCTAAAAGCGATGTAAGCATTCCATTAAGAACTATTAAACCTATAAATAATACCACCGGCTGAACTACAAACCGTACCATAGTTTTAAACCAACTTTCAAATAGATGTTCAGTCTGTTTAAACAATAAAAATGAAATAAATACTGGCGCTACTGCAAAACACATCGCCAAACCTATAAAAGACATCATATAGATCATAAAAGAATCAAAAATTGCCATAGTAAAGGCTACGCTTGCGTATATTAACAGAATAAATACCACTAGCCCTAGTATCCCTTGAAACATCAAAGCTATGATCTTAAAATAAGTATTAGAGTCAAATAACATCACCGATATGCTTTGGTTTAAGAAGTCAAACGGATTAGAGTAAGGAGCTCCGGTAGCATTAGCGATTAGGGTATCACTGAAGCCCATAAAACCTTGGAACAAATAGGTACTAAAAAAATCAAAACTATCTGGCCTAATTAAAATAATCACCACTGCAATTTTAACTGCTCTCATCACGAAATCTACGTGATCGGTTTGAATTAAACCGAATAAAAACATCATTCCAAAAACTGCCATATAAAGAACAAGCATTGCATTTATAGAAGTTATAAATTCATGGCAAGCGCCTGTTTTGCTGGTACCAGTACAAGCTATGCCATTAAATATTTTTTCTGCAGCTGCACTTATTCCAGATTTAATCTGCTGAATTAACTTGGTGAACATCGCTCCAAAAGTACCGGAAGTTGTAAGTTTGCTAATCGTTACAGTATAACTATCCATATTGTTGCTATAATTATCATCTGGGTCGAATATTTTAAGCCATACATTCCCAGAAATCTCGATATCATAGGGATTTGATTGATTGGTTATATTTTCAGATATCAGATAATACTCAGTACCAGCAAGATTAGGATCTTTAGTACTAATAATAGCTTTTAGATATTTACCATTGCTTGCTTTAAGTGGATCAACCTTAACATAAGTAGTATAGCCTCCTGTCAAACCAGCATAAGTTACATTATTAGCCGCTAATATCTCTTGTTCTAATTGTTCATTTTGCGCTTCAAGATCAGCAATTTGTTGATTTAAAGTATCTATTGAGGTTTGAGTTGATTGCGCCGCAACAATGGCTACATTAAGGTCTGAAAGGGTTTTAACCACACTGCTCTGATAATCAACCATCTGCTGAGTGGTAGTGGTAGCTGAAGGGTCATAAGGTATTGGTTGAAAGGATTGAATGGAGCCTGCTGGATAGATAGTAGTAGTTAATCCCTGCGCGGATACAATAATGCCGTTTGCTTGCGAACTCATAGTTGTAAGCGTTGCTTGCCATGGATTGGGAGTATCACCTTCTGCTTGTGTAGTTGAGCTTATTTGAGCGCTATACCTGCTAAACGCTTCTTCAATATCATCAACACCTTCTGTCTGATTATTAAATAATAACTGAAGCTCAGCTAATTGATCCTTAGGAGTTTGATTGTATGCATTTAGCCCCGCACCTAAAGTTACTGCTTGATTCTCCAATGTTTTCATCTCAGGCGAATAATCATTAACCGTATTAAGCTGAGTACGAAGTGTAGTTTCTAAAGTCTCTATTTGTGCTTGATCGCTAGCTATTTGTTGATTGTTGCTTGCAATTTGAGCTTGTTGACTACTGATATCTGCTGTTGAGCCTGTGTTATTTGGATCAATAATTTGTAAATATAGTGACCCTCCCACTGAAGAAAAGCTTTTTCCTGAGGTGCTTTGATTTAAATGGATACATTGCTCATCATTAGGACATTGCACTCCAGTTTGCACTGCGTAAAGCCGATAGCCTCCCGTATTCCAACATGTGTCCGTTGTCCCACAAGGATTATATTCAGGGGTAGTTCTATTAACAGAATCGTTATTACTACTAGCCTGATCACAACCAGGAGAAGTATTACTAACGGTAACACCACTAGATGCTTTGTGCGAACCATCACACCAATCTCCATTCCCTCGTTGATAGGCTGGCGTAGTTGGTGTATAGCAACTACCTGATGCAGAAATATTATTTTCACAAATATAAGTAGGTCCTTGAGCATTATCAGAAGGACAAGTATCTTTTGATGGATCAGTTACGTAGACGTTGCTAGTTGATAGAGTATCATGATTACATTCCCAACCTGGATAACTATCATACCACCAACCAGCGCCAAAAGGCTGTGAACCACAAGCGTTAACTGCCTTACATTTCGGTTCAGACGAACTAAAGTTGTTACCACCTTTATATTTACATCGTACTGCTTGATATTCCCAACCACTACTCCAGGTCCATTTGGTTGGTTTAGCGGTAGAGCTAGCATAACTAGCGCAAGTGGCAGTAGTAACGGTAACATACTGACCGTAGGTCAAATTAAAAGCCTTGCCATCTGACGTAGTGATTAGAGTTGGCGAACTACTATTAGCGTTGATTATAAATTCTACGCCCTTGCCATCATTTTGATATTCAGAAGTGCTGGTGCTACCACCGTTATCACTATAATCTGTGGTCCCGGTTGAATATTCAGAGCTAGGATTACTACCTTCAGTTAGTCCATAAGGCATGGCGGTGATGATATCACCTTCAGCAATAATATCTATTTTATCACCTTTAGTAACATAGCTACCGCTATAGACCCATCTTCCTAAGGTACCAGGATTATTGGGGTCAGAACCATCAGCATTTACAATAGAAGCAAGACTGCTCTGATTAGTGATAACACTTTCATCACTATAAGTATCCTCATCACTACCTAAACACCAAGTATCATCACCATCACAAGCAGACAGTAGCGATAATAGCCCTAAACAGAGGATAATATTTTTAAATCGCAATAATATTCTCATCACAAAATTTAAAGCCGTTTTATATGTTATATTTTAAAACCATTGTATAAGCTGAAATTCATACTAAAACCACGCGAAGCCGTCATCCTTGCCGCTAGCTTAAGCTAGTGGCGAGGATCCAGTTTAAATCTTTTAAAAACCTTTAGTTACTTAAGGCTGCATAAGAGAATTCAACTGGACCCTCGACCTTCGGTCAAGGGTGACGGCACTGCATTACTTTTTAAATTAATATCTCATGCAACTGTCATACAATAGTCTTATTTCAATAAGCCTATCTAAAACGCAACTAAAAGTACAGATATTTTACATTCCTTCTCGAATATAACTATTAGCTTTATTTGATCGTTAATATATCACGTAAATATTTATAAATTTATAATAAATAATTCCTTGATTTTTATTAATATATATTATATAGGTAATATTGATAAATTAGCATAAATCAAAGATATTAATAATTACAAGCTAATCCATTACGCAATTTAATGCACTTAAACGAGGCAATATAATGACATCTAACCAAGAAATAGCGTTTAACAAAAAAAATATTAGCGTCCCTTTAATATTTTTAAAAATGCATATTACTTATTTAAATAATACATTTATAACACTAAACAAAGGTCAGTCAACTTACACTTTTGATTTAAGTTTATTTAGCAATGCTTACAAACCTAAGTTTATGTTAGTAGCAAATGAATCATGTAAATATGACTTCAACAAAGGAATGTCTATTCATATCGAAGATGGCACGATAGTACACATGGTTATCGATATAGGTAGTATACCTGTTCATAACATATCTAGAACCTTTAATCCTAACAATTATTATCCAATTTTTGGTTTCAAACAAATATCTCCTTCTGATTACAGAGCTACTAATGATTTCGAAGGAAAACCTTTGCCAAGAAAATCACCAATAAAATTAACTAACTCAGATAAAGCGTTGGTAAATTCTCTCACCATAACTTTTCCTGAAAAACTTAGCTCTTC
>CANDYO010000088.1 GCA_947424995.1 Rickettsiales bacterium
AAAATAGTTAGTGCCAAAATAAATATAGCAATAATTTTACCAATACTATAAGCAGTAGAGATTTGAAAGTAACGACTTTGAACTTGAGAAATATTATATGTCCATGCATGGAATGGACCTATTAGAGAGGCGGACAAAGCAATAAAAACTAACTTTGCCATAATAATAGCTACTAAAGTCTTACTATCAACAAGAGCAAGAGTGGGAATAACTAAAAATATCGCTGCTACGCTAGCCCGTTTGATAATAATTTCTGCTTTAATATAATCACTTATATAACCTATTATAAGCAGACTGCACATAAATAATATGATTGCTATGCAATTAATTGCCATAATTTCTACAGCGCTCATTGTTGTTACGATCGGTAATATTACATTGAAGATACGCGTATGTAAGCCGTATAACATTCCAGATAAAGCTGAAACTAAAGCAATGGCAAGAAATATTAGCCATTTATTTTGCTCGTAAGAATGAGTATCTTGATCTTGTGATTTTTCTATAGTGGAGCTTATATATTCTGGGGTTTCTATGACTTGTCGCCTCAAGTAATATGTTATAAGTGCAAAAAATAAACTTAATCCATATGCATATCTAAAATATTCTTTACCAAAATGCATTATAGTAGTTGATACAATAGAAGCAATAAGTATGCCAGATACTGTTAATGCCCCATATATTCCACTTAAATAGCCATGTTTATTATGTCTTTTTTCATGCTCCAAGCAATAAATGGCGCCACCATTATATTCTCCTCCAAGAAAAAAACTTTGCATAGCTCTGCATAGAGCAAATAAAATTGCAGCATAAACACCTACATTAGCATAAGTTGGAATAATACTTATGATAAAGGTGAAAAACGAAGTGCCTAATATACTGTAATACAAAGCTTTCTTTCTACCGTGCCTATCTCCAATTTTTCCAATAACATATGAACCACATATTTGACAAAGTGCTGCAAAAACTTCGAAACCAAAATAGTAGAAATAAGCTGATAGCTTATCTATAAAAGGTAGGAATATTTGTCTTAATACTGGTGCCATGTATCCATACAGGGCAATATCATAATATTCGATTGCTGTGCCTATCATCGCAGGTCGATATACTTTGCTAAAATAGTTGCTCATAAGTGTGCTAATGTTTCTTATTTTTCATAAAGATTGCTAACAGTTAATAATTATAATAGCGCTATAATTAATTGTCTTTAATTTTTTGCAAACTTTATATGTTATTTTATAAAAAAATGTTATAATGCCAATGAAAAATAACTATTTTATTTAGTAAAAAGAAATGACTAGTATTTTTGAAATGAATAAATTAGCTCTTCAATACGCAATAAGAGCGGTCCCGCGTATGAAGGAATTAGCAGCTCCACTTATGCAATATTTGGGGATTTGTAGTTTTAGTTATATGAGGATATATAAAGATTCCAGCTACTTATCATTATTAAATGGATATGAAGAATTCAACACGAAATATTTTGAAACTATACAAAAATCAGATCCTCATTTTATTGAAACAATGCAAAATACTACCCATGAAGAGCCTCAATTCTCTATATGGCCTACTGATCAAAAAAAACTAACTCCTATATTTTCATTACTGGATTCATATAATATATGGCATGGGTTCCAAATCACCTATCGTAAAGAAAATTATTGTGAAATGTTCTCTTTTTCCTTCGATAAACAATCGAGTGATAAGACTGCATTTTTCCTTAAAAATATTCCATTATTTATAAAATTTATTGCCTTTTTCAGAACTCAAGCAGGAGATTTAATAGATGATCGAGATAAAAAGAAAATTGCCGTATTCCCTCAGAAATTTTGTATAGATCCAGTAGAAATTAACGAAAGCATGCACAAATTTCTAGCCGATATTAATAAACCATTTTTACTTCATGATATAAGTGGAAATATAGTACATCTTACAAAACGAGAATCTGAATGCTTTAAATTTTTTACTAAGAACAGAACCTCAAAAGAGATAGCCAGACTGCTTGATATATCACCTAAAACTGTAGAAATATATATTAGCAATATAAAGCAGAAACTAGGAATACATTACAAAAACCAAATATTTGAAATGAGTACAAATATTTTTTAGAGGGAAAATGGAATTAACCGATAAAACACCAGTAAAAAAACAAAATGATCAAATAAATTCTCAAGTTAATAGCTCAGGTGACGACGTAGTCGACTCACCTCGGGAAGCTGTTAATATTATAGAGGTCTTAGAAGGTTCTAATATTGACACTGAGAGAGGTTCGCCCATTAGACCATTACCGATGGCGCAATTAGGTGAAAAATCTAAAAAAGATCTAGATCTAGAAATAGATCCTGAATATGATGAAAATTTTCTTATTTCCTTTGATGATTCATCTGATGAAGAAGATGGTGATGAAGAAATTCCCAAATACAATATAGTAGAAAACTGGAAATCATTTTCAACAGCTTGGCCAACTTTCAATATAGGTAATTTTGCAGAGAAATATTTTTACTATCAATATGCATTTTTATCTCATGCGTTAGGAGTTAGCATTCTTTATAGCAATTCTGTTAATCAGCATGTAAGGCATTATAAAAAAGAAAAAATGCTAATTGATCATGAAGCTCTAACAGATGATTCTTTTATAAAAAAAGCACTTAAAAGTCTAATTCATAAACAAATAGCCGATATATTTGATTTGGGAGGAATATATAAACCCTTAACTGGAATTTTGACTGATAATTTTATTGGCGAAAATAATGATTTAATAGAAGGGATGATTATAAGCTTGAGTCTCAAAAAAAGAAGCGTATTTCAATATGCCAATACCAATAAACCACAAAACAAGGAAAAGCTAAACTCTCTATTTAAAGAAGAAATTACAAAATTAATTAGAAAAGTAAAAGCATTTATTCAAAGTGAAGATACAAAAAAAATAATTTATAAATTTATTCCTAATTTATCAGAAAATCATGTTAATAACATAATTAGACTTCTTGAAAGTGATCAAGCATTGGCATTCGAAATAAGTAATAGAGTTGACTCCTTAGTGCAATCTTTAAATCAAAATATAAATAATTTAGCTGGCACAATAATTAGGACCCCTCAATCTGGAGCACGTATAAAAGGAGACCCATCTAATATAATCTCACAACTTTTTCCAGATTTTGCTTCTAGCTTTTTATGGAATTCACTAAATGATAAGTACATAGATAATACTCCAGCAAAAAACGTTTTGATTGCGCATAAAAAACAATATACTTTCTTTCGTATAAGAGAAGCTTTTAGAATAAGAGATTATAGTTTTTTACAGCAATCACAGACAATTATGAACGTTCTTCATAAAAATGGATATGTTACACGTACTGTTGAAGATATTATATTCCAAATTAATGATCAAATTCCAGATGAAGGAGATTTACCTTCTGAGTTAATCGGTGATTTAAGCGCAATGACGAGAGAATTTATTCGCTCATTACATGTAGAAAGAAAAACCCTACCATTAATGCATAAATTTAATCTTTCAGATTTAACGCAAGAAAATTTTACTCATAAATTTTTGGGTTCTATTAGAATTGCAAATTTATCAAATAAAAGAAAAATAAAAAATTTTAATGATAAAACATCTTCTAAGGCTGAAGGTAGTAGTAGATTTGATAGCGTTAAAGGCTGGATTTTTCCTAGTTCAGAAGAGGATATATTAGATTTTCATCAATTTACACTTACTGACGCTCCTAAGCGGCAAGATGAAGTATCAAACCTAGCATCATATAAAAAAATCTATGAAAAATTAAATAGCTATAAATTTCATTCTCAATTGAGTGAAGCGCTAGGGCAGCCTATAATAGACCAATTGATAGCTCATTGGCTTGAACGAATTATCAGTGGAGACTCTTTTATTAATTCTGATGGATATTTATTATTATCTTCGCCTGAATCAGATATAATTACAAAAGGTAATAAAGCTACGCCAATAGTTAAAAGATTCTTACATGATCTAACAAAATTAGCTTATCTTCTTTTTGGTTGCGAAGCAGCAAGAAATCCTGCTTCACTAGTTCATAATATGATGATAATAGATCTTGTGAAAAAAGGTTTTCTTACTCTAGAACAAGCATTATCTACATCATGGCAAAATCCTCCTGGCGGTTTGTTACCAATGACCAGAACAACGCCAAAAGACTATAAAACAACAATAGATCTCTCAAGGATAGCACATTCAATATTTTTTGAATATATGCCGCATAGTTATTTATATGATAACAAAGAGATTCCAGAGCCAGCTGCAATCACTCAAATAGATGATTTTATATCTAGAGAATATTGGATTGTTCATTTGTGGTTAAATAACATATTAAGCGAAAACAATAAAAAGAAATTTCTTATTCAAATTCCTAATCAGCAATATTCAACTATAGTTCCTGACCAGTTATCAGAATTTTATAGGTTTATGTTAGGTGAATTTCAAAAGCGATATAATAATATCGATCTTGAAAATTTATGGTACACAAGCGATCAAATAAATCATTTATTACAATATTATTTGGCTAATGATCCAAATGTTATTGCTCTTCCTCCTGTAGCAATAGAAAATGAAGACGCTTTATTTGCTAATGTAGAGCACTTTTTAGAAGAATTTGGAGAAGGAAGAAATTTAATTATTCCGCTTAACATCAATAACAATCATTGGGTTGGGGCGGTTTTAAGGCATGTAGAAGGAAATCATAGACCACAACTAATATATGTTGATCCTAGAGGAGAGCCATTAAGCGATGAAAATAGAGGGCATCTAGAAAGAATAGGTGATATTTTTTGTTTTCTGAGAGTGGATATCGTTGATCTAGCTCTTTTATCTCCGCAACAAACGAATGGATATGATTGTGGGCCAATAACTATAAATAATTTGGTAAGGTTAGCAATGGCTAGACCAGATATGGATTTAGACAGTATAAGAGATAGCTTAATAACTCATGAAAATACTTTAAATATTAGAGACGGGCATCAAGAATTATTATCATTGCCATCTTATGGTAATAATCAAAATTTAAATCCTGAAAGGTTATTAATGTTGCTAAATCAAGAAAGAGGAATAGATAGCTTACAAGAAAAAGCTCTGTTAAGTAATGCTGCAGTTACTATTAATACAAGCGTTCAAGAGCATGATCAAAGTACTGGACTAGAAAGATTGCTATCTTCACTTGATCTACAAACAAGTGTAGTGAGTGAAATTATTGATCATTCATCTTCGCAAACGTTTGATAATTATAATGCAGGAGCATTATTAGTAGCTATTTTTATGCTTGGAATGCAAAAATATATACCAGATGTAGATTAATGAAAAAATATTAAAAAATTGCATCAAAATAAAAAATTAGACCTAAACTAAAGTAGAGTCAATCAATTACTGAAACTATGAAATGCAGAATTTTTTCTAAGGAATGATAGTTATAAAATTAGTTGATATATTCTTTTAATTCTTTGAACAGTGCTTCGTATATTATCGGTTCTAAAAATACAACATAATGGAGAATTATTAGATACAAAGCTAATATTTTTTCCGTTTATATTAATTTTATCCAAAGTGTAGAAAATGCGTAGAAAATACATTTTTTCTAAAAACTTCAAAACGCTGAAGTCCTTGGTTTTCCTGGTGGGCGATGAGGGGTTCGAACCCACGACCCGCTGATTAAGAGTCAGCTGCTCTACCGGCTGAGCTAATCGCCCGAAAAACCTTTTGGATATTATGCTTCTATAGCCTTTCTAGCAAGACAAATTTTGAGTTACCGTAGTTTTTAGTGGTAATTTCTCGGTAATATCCTAGGTTAAAGCTAATATCTTCTTGTTTTGGTAGTTCTATTACAATTATCGCTCCAGTAGCTAGCCAATTTTTCTCAATTAAGGAAACCAAGGCCTTATTAGCTATTCCTTTGAAATATGGGGGGTCTATGAACACTAGATTAAATAAGTCACGTGCTTTGGGTAAATCCTCGGCAGTAGACCTGATCATAACAGCTTTTGCCTGCTCGCCTAATTGACAGATATTTTCCCAGGCTACTTTTAGATGTTGACTGCTGCCATCAATAAAGACCACCATAGTGGCGCCTCTAGAGATGGATTCAATACCAAGAGCTCCAGTACCACAACATAAATCAATAACTTTAGCGTCTTCAATTATATTGCTACCATCTTCTTTAATGAAATTACCGCTAGAAAGAATATTAAATATAGCAGTGCGCATTTTACTAGCGGTAGGACGAATTCCTGGGCCACTAGGGGAGATAAGTTTTCTTCCTCGATGAATACCAGAGATAATTCTCATGGGCGCTTAGCTTTACTGAAAAGCTTAAAGAAATTATCAGTAGTCTGGTCTGCTACATTGCTATAGCTAGTTTGTTTTAGAGTAGTAATCATCTCAGCTACATTCTTAACGAAGGAAGGCTCATTACGCTTACCACGATAAGGTTCTGGAGCTAGATAAGGTGAATCGGTTTCCACTAACAATCGATCCAAAGGAATTTGCTTTACTACTTCCTGTAGAGCAAGCGCCTTTTTGAAGGTGACTATTCCAGAGATTGAAATATATAATCCTAGCTCTAAACAGCTATTAGCGAACTCTAAACTTTCTGAGCTAAAGCAGTGAATTAAGCCAGTATATTTAAATCTTTTTTTAGCTTCGGTTAATATTTCAATGGTTAATGGATCAGCATCACGAGTGTGAATAATTAATGGTAATCCGCTTAAATGAGATACTTCAATGTGGCGCATAAAATATTCTTTTTGTTTTTCTACGTCGCTATGTTTATAGTATAAATCAAGTCCCGTTTCACCAATACCAATTACTTTAGGATGTTTAGTATATTCAAATAACTCTTCTACAGATACTTCCTCATGGCTATCTACTTCATGCGGATGAATCCCAATAGAAGCATATATTTGTGGATAGGTTTCAATTATTTTCTTTAATTTAGGAAAATCGGTTACCTTAGTTGAAATAGTTTGTAATATTTCCACTCCATTGTCTTTTGCTCTTACCAAGATCTCAGCAAAATCTTTTTCAAATACGTCGTAATCTAAATGACAATGCGAATCAACTAACATAAATATATACTCAATTGAGATTTTTTTTATAGTTTGCCGATTATCTATCGCTTCTGCAAGTTTTTTATTTTAAAATATAATAAAGATAGTTTGTAACCATATTAATTGAGTAAAATGAATGTCAAGTTTAGAAGAAATAAATCGTGATTATAGTAACTACACCTCAATCGAAAAATTATTTGCATACACTTCTTATGGAGTTCAAATTGGAGCTGCGGTTATAGGCGTATCTACAGCTTTTATGGTAACGTCTATGGCTCTTCCATGTTATAAAAAAGGATCATTACAAACCACTGAGCTTGTTTCATGTGCTGGTGTATTTATAATTGCTGGAACATTTATAGGTGGAGCTGTAGGAGCAGCAACAGGAACAGTTATCGGAGCTGTGTTTTTAGCCAATGATTTGGTTCATAATGACTATGACCTTACTTAAGCGCTCTTGATAGATTATCGACAGAAAACGTTAATTTATATTAACATTTAGTTGACATATTTATTTTTTATATTATTCTGAAGCTTAAATAAATATATAACAAATAGGTAATATATGACTAATAATTGTAAAATTGTATTTTTCTTTGAAGATCATAGAAATATGAAAGGTTTAAAAGCTGTAACTACTTTGTTACCGTTTTTTAAAGAGCGAGGCTTTAAGACTATTGCAGTTGAAGAAACAGCAGAAAAAAGTCAAAGAGATATGTTAAAGCAATATAGTGACGCATATAAAAAAGTACAAAAAGGACAAATGCTAGATATGAAAGACTTCATTGAAGGTAATTACTTGTTCGTAAAAAATGCTATTAGTAATGGATTTTCCTTGAAGCCTATTGATGTTAGTCGAAAAGACTTTGATAATTTTAACAGACAAAGTGAAAATAAAGAGCAGAAAATCCTAGCTCAGCTCGATAACTATTCAACATCAAATAATATATTTGATGTTGAAATCTTAATGCAAGAAGACTACGTAGCTAAGCTGTGGGTTCAGCTTTCACAAAGTGTTTTTGTTACAAAGAGAGATAAGAATTTTGTTGAAAAAATCGATGAGATTTGCCTAG
>CANDYO010000089.1 GCA_947424995.1 Rickettsiales bacterium
TGTGCAATACCTATTAGTAAAGGGTTTTCTTCTGATAATATTCTTTTTCATATGAGCGATGGTTTTGTAATGTTTGGCACAGATAATGATAACTATTTAGTTGGTAGCTGCGCAACGATGAATCATTTCGTTAATTTTAGCATAGCTAATATTTCTTTAGTAACAATTTTTAGATTAGTGCATGTTAAGTTTGATGATTACCTGGAGCTGAAGCTCAATGGAAATATTTTTTATGTTGGACCTGATGGAGGTGATCATCTAGAAGTAAAAAATAGAGAAATAGAACTCAAGAAGACAAAAGCTATTAAAGAAATTGCTCCCTTACAAGAGGTGAATGTTGATAATATTCAAAAGAAAGAAGGACATGCAACAAAAATTACAGTAACTGAGGTTTTCAATGGACATGAATACAAGCCATGCGAAAGAAATACCAACTGGAATCAAGAAGTGGATGTAGATCTCAAACCTTACTTAAATACTGGAGAGAATACTCTTGAGATGAAGATATTGGTTTCAGGGAGTGGTGATGGATGGCTAAAAATAGAAGCTAAACAGCAATGCTGTGGACAAAATGATTGGTTAGAAAGCTATGAATAAACAAGCAGTGCATAGCCTTGAAGGAACAAGTACAGTACATATTGCGCCTAAATATGCTTTAGAGAAATTTGCCAAAAAAGGCGATTTATCTCTAGAAGCCAAATTATTACGGGGAGCGAATAGATGACTATTCGAAAGTTTTGCTTAATTATTATTGTTAGTATTTTAAGTCACATTAGCTTGGCTAGTTTAGCTGAAGAATCACTTGCAGATATGGTTAAAGCTAAAGCAGAGAATGCCAAAGGAGCTGCACAAAGTGGCCATAGTACAGATAATATACCAGGTTATTCAGAAAAAGAAAAACAAACGGTTGAACAAGAATTGGGATCATTAGAAGTGGGTGTTCAAATGGATCAATTAAAGAGTGAGGGAGGAAAAGTTAGAACAACTCAAGTAAGAGATAATCCGAACGGGGCCATAGCTACGATGGTTGAGGCTGCTGATTTGAAGAGAGTCAAAGGTTTCGAAGGATACTCAAAACTTGAAATATTTACTAAGGCCGACAAATATATGCAAGACCCAATAGGGCAGATGAGTCTTATTAGCGATAAAGGTTGCAAAGAAAAAATTAATAACAAAAAAAGAGGATTTGTCCGCAAAGAAAGTAAGGAAACTTTTACTGACGATGTAGAAGAGTTACGTAGCTGTGAAGTTCCAGTGAATAAATTCAAATGCAGTAAGGTTTTAGAAGTAAGTTGTAAAAAAACGGCGGAATGTGATTACGGTGGTGTTCAAGAAGGTTCGGCTAAGATCGAGGGCGGCCAAAATGATCCAAATAAAGTATTTAAGTTTGTAAATGGTAATTTAGAGATAGGGCTTGATACTAAAGGCAATAATTTATATGGCACTTGTGCCACTTTTGACAAGAGTTTTGTATTTAATGTAGAAAATAAAGATTTTATCAGCAGTTTTAAAATGGTCTATACCTCTTTTGATGATTATTTGCAACTTAAACTAAATGGTCATACTTTTTATGTCGGTCCAGATGGTGGGTCTGGCGTAGAGGTTGTAGCAAGACAAAGACGAAATTGGAGAAGAATTTATCATGAGAACGTTGTTTATAATGGCAATCAAGATCGCCCTTGCGAGAGAGGACAGCATTGGAATATTGATAAGGAAATAGAATTAAAAGAATATTTAAAAGAGGGTAGTAATGTCCTTGATATGCGGGTAATCGTTTCTGGTGAAGGGAAAGGATTTCTGAGGCTAAAGGTGAAGAGAATATGCTGTGGAAATAATGATTGGCATGAAAAATGGACAGAACATTGTGAACAAACAAATTAAATTACATAACAGGGCTTATAAGCTTAGCTCATGCTTAGCTAAATTTATATTATTACTAATGCTGAGTTGCTCGCAAGTTCTAGCTGCAGAAGGTGCTGCTGATGGTAACGCATACCATCAAACAATAGAAGATGATGATGTTGAGACTGTAGAAGTTCCAGTGCAGCAAGCTTGTGTGGATGAGAAAGGAAAGTGCCTTGATGATAAAAAAAATAGAATGGTGGATAATCTACCAGTAGCAAGAGATTGTTGGAAATACGAGTATATTAAAAATTGTAATAAAGTGCCTTCTAAAAATGATTGCAGTAAAATTCCTTTAGAGGATTTTAACTTAAAAGAAGAAAAATGTTTAACCACTACTAAGATTGGAGAGAGGAGTTTTTGTTTGAATATGAAAAAAACTTTCTCACGTACAACTCAAACTACTGAAGAATTTGATAGAAGTGAAATCATTATGGATCCAGATAACAAGGAAGTAATAAAAGATCTATTATGTGAGGCATTTTGTTTAGATGGAAACTGCAAGGAAGCGCATAAAGCAAATCAAGGATCAAATAATGAAATTGCAAATGCAGTAGCTCAATTAGAAATGCTTTCGAATGTTAAAAAAGGTTTGATTGACGAGAATACGCTGAAATTCGATATTTTTAGTGCAACATTAAGAAGATGCCATAATAAAACAGGTGTGTATAGTAATTGCTGCGATGATTCAGGTTGGCTTAAGTCTGTAGGAGTAGTTAAATGTAAACCTGAAGATAAAGTTTTAGCCACAGAGGGACGAAAAGGTAGATGCGAGTATGTAGGCGAATATTGCGCCAAGAAAATTCTAAAAAAATGCATCAGAAAAACTAAATCTTATTGTTGTTTTCCAACAGTATTAGCCAAGGTAATTCATCGCGGCGCTAGAAATCAGTTAGGTAAGAATTTAGGTAGTCCTCAGCATCCTAAATGTGGAGGATTAACACTTGATGATATAGAAAAAATTGATTTTTCCCAAGTGGATTTTCAAGAGTTTTTTGATCGAGAAGTTCAGCCAATGATGAAAGGTTACACCAGCGATGATAACGAAGCGCTAATTAAAAGATCTTTTCCAAGTGGATCTCAAAATATTGATCCTAATTCCTTTCAAAATATCAGTAAAGATGGTGTAAATGAAAAATTATATAAAAACTCTGAAACGGAAGAGAGATAGCAATGTTTGTCCAGAGAATAAGTAATGAAAAAGATAAGAAAAAACTAGTCTTAGTTTATATGATTTTTATTTTTATGAGTAATGTGAGTATGGCTGAAAACATGTTTTATAATGATCGAGAAAGAGGTTGGTATTATCGAGAATGTATTAACTGCGAAGAGTCAAATAAAGTTGGCAAGACAAAAAATTTTAAATCAGACAAGCAATCAAAGCTATCTTTGCGAGAAATGGATGGTAGCCAAGTACTTGAAACACTTGAATCTGTGCAAAAGGAGATGCAGGTTCGGCAAGCTCGTTTTACTTTAGAGCCTACGCTAGAAAATGCTCGTGATTTTCTGGATTATCAACGCCTAATGTTTCAAAATGGCAGTGAAGCTGGTGAAGCAATGAAAACTGCTTTAATTAAATATCCTTATCTTGATTCTAGAATTGAGAGTCCGATTAGTCAGCAGGCGATTAAGATCAAGACTTTGGAATCTAATGCAGCTAACGATTTGAAAATTAAGGAATTTGCTCAGCATTTTAAGTTATTTTATTTCTTTAAGCCAAATTGTTCATATTGTAAGGAATTTCAACCAGTGCTAGAAACAATTATAAAAAACTATGGCTTTGAAGTTGAGGCGATCAGTAGTGATGGAAAGAAATTAGATAGTTTATTGCCCATAGTTACTAGGATTGATAATGGGTTGACTAGCAAGCTTGAAATCGAAACTTATCCAACCATTATTGCTTACAATCAGGAGCATAATATTTACTTGCCAGTTTCGCGTGGATTTTTACCCACAGAAGACTTAAAGCTCAATATTTTACACGTGTATAGCCATATAGTTAAATTATCGATGGAGGTGAAGTGAGAAATTATTCATTAATATTATTGTTATTAATAGGGCAGCTATTGGTCATTAGTGCCGCGAACGCCGCCGAAAACATACTAAAAAACTCATTAGATAAATTAGGAGTAATGTCCACTATTAATCGACCTGGAGTAGTTAATGATCAGTTAGGTGGTTATATGACTGGTGGTAGTTTACATACTCGCAATAGCGTTTCTGATGAAACCCTTATGAATATTCAGTTGCCGTCTTTAAATGCAGGTTGTGGAGGTATTGACTTACATACTGGGGGCATTGGTTATATTGATAGTGCCAAACTACAAGATTTAATAAAAAGTATAGGTAGTAGTGCCATTTCATATGGGGCAATGTTGACGATTAAAACAATTTCACCACAAGTAGCGGATGTATTATCGCAATTAGAGGCGATGGCAAGATTTTTAAATTCACAGAATATAAACTCATGTCAGATGGGAGCATTAATAGCATCTGGAGTTTTTCCAAAGACTACTGCCTCGCAGGAGTTAGCTTGTAATGCTAAAAACATGAGTAATAATGCAGTAGCTGGTTATTTTACTGCTAGAGCTAAATGTACCACGGCAGACAAGGCAACAGAAAATAAAGATGAATATAATGGTATGTTAGGTACTGAATTTAATTTAGTTTGGCATGCCTTAAGAAAACTGAATGATAAAATGAGCTCGGATAGGATAGAAGATTTAATGAGTATTAGTGGTACTTTGATTTCTAAGCCTAATGAAGATGGAAAGGGAGGAATAACTTTAACCCATAAGAATTCACTAATCAAAGATTCTAAGCTTATTGAAGCGATACTTTATGGGACTAATGCAAATAAAATTAAGCTCTACAAATGTGAAAATAATAGTAATAAAAAATGTATTAATCTAGGGTCAAAAATGGAAGATATGACCGTAGATAAATCTTATATAGTTTTAATCAAAAATTTTATCGACAGTATTACTAAAAAATTAATGGAAGAAACCAATGGAGGGGTTACAGCGCTTACTCCAGATGAGTTGCATATAGTACAGACTTCTTCTGTGCCAATTATTAGCATTATTAGTCTTGAGATGGCATTAAAAGGTCATGGTGTTGATTTAGCCACTGAAGAATATGCAGAGCTCGTGGCTTTTGATTATTTAATAAGTTATCTCGATAGTATGTTAGATGAAGTATATAAGGCTTTAGCTACCTTAGAATATAGTCAAATGGACAGCGAACATATCAAGAATTTCAAAGAAGAAATTCGCTATATTAAGAGCTATTTGATTTCAGAGAGGCAAGGGGCGTTCGAGCGGATGAATACTTTATTATCAGTTAAGCAAAGATTTTTACAAATTCAGCAGATGGTAAAAACAACTTTTGCAGAGTTCCGTAATTGAATATTAATGGATGATGAGGTGTAAAAGATCACCTAATTTAAAAGGTTTAATGATTAGTTTGAAAGAATAATAGTAAAAAAATAGGAAAGAAACATGCAAAATATAGTTTATAGTTATGGAGGAGGAGAAGCTTTATTCCAAGTTTTAACGGGAGTAAAGATGATCTTTGATCACGAAGCTACAAAAAGTTTGCTTTATCTTATGACTTTTGTTGGTTTAGCCTGGGCAGCATTTCAAGGAGCTCAACAAAATAGCTGGACTCCTAAGCTAAGTTGGCTAACAAAATATGTGTTAATTACTTCGTTTTTTATTACGCCTACAGCAACATTATGGGTAAGTGATAGTGTATCTGGATATAGAAAAAATGTTGATGGTTTGCCAATCGGCTTGGTTTTGCCAGCATCTGTTTTTAGCGGTATAGGCTTTGGCATTACTCAATTATTTGATCAAGCTTTTTCTGATGTGGATAGTAATATTTCTTATCATAAATATGGACAAAGCTTTGGAGCGGCGTTAATCAGTCAAGCTAGAAACTTTAAAATCCAGGACGCTGGTTTTCGTGAAAATATGGAAAGCTTTATTGATAATTGTATGCTTTATGACGTTATGGTCGGGAGAAAATATAGTGGGAATGAGATGAGAAATAGCAAAGATATTTGGGCATTAGTGATGAAAAATGCTTCGAATATAAGAATGATGAATTATCGCGACCCTGATAAAGCGGTAAAAAGAAAATTAGTATCTTGTAAAGATGGAGCTGGGCTATTAAATAGTTATTGGGATACAGACATCAATAAATTAGGAGAAAAATTTGGTGATACTATTTTTGGTAAATATGGTAGAGATGCGGCCCAAGCAGGAGCTCAAGAATTTTTAGGAAAGGCATTTAGATCTAATGTTGATGTAGTTGGAGCAATGTATGGCAATAATGGTAAGGCGACCGAGAACCTAAAACAAATCATGATGATAAATGCTTTAGCAGATATTCCAATGAGTTATGGAGGAGTTAGAGCTAAACAGCAGCAGCAAGAATCATGGTTGATTTCTGGAGAATTAGCGCGAGAAATCTTGCCGACTTTACATGCGGTCTTCGCTGCATTAATTTATGCTTCCTTTACCTTGATAATTGGCATGTTGGTTTTGCCTAATGGTTTTAAGACTTTAGCAAATTATTTAGGTTTATTGATTTGGATTGAGACTTGGCCACCTTTGTTTGCGGTATTAAATTTATTGACTAATGTTTCTAGTAAAACTTATGGGGGTGATTTTAATGCGATTACGATGAATAATATTTCACAAATCATTAACCATAATAATAACATTTCGGTGGTAGCGAGTGGAATGATGATGGTATTACCTTATTTGTCTTATAATATTCTCAAAGGTGGAGCAGGGCAGTTTGTTCATTTGGCCAGTCAAGTTATGGGAAGTAGTCAAAGTGCAGCTATGGCTGCAAGTACTGAAGTTACTTCAGGTAATCGTAGTTTAGATAATGTTTCGATGTTAAATAGCCAATGGTCAAATAACTCTGGGTTTAAAACTGATTTAAATAGCTCTTTTAGGTCTGGTCATCGTGATCATCAATTGGCTGATGGTACAATTGTGAAAGAATCTCCAGACGGAAAAACTATATTGCATTCAGGTCCAGGAATTACCACTTCAGTAGGAGCAAAATCAATGCATATGGCCACAAGTAATAGTTATCAAACTCATCAATCTCTAGGTAATGAAAAGGCGCATCTAGTTAATTTAAACAGTGAGTATCAAGAGCTAGAACAAACTACATATCGTAAATCGACGGAATTAGTAGATCGCTTGGCAGCGGGCGAAGCAAGTGGTGAGCATTATAGCTATAATCATGCTACGGCTGAAGGTAAAACTTTGAATGCGGTAATAAATAAATCAAAAGAACTTAAAGATAGTCATTCATATAATCATAATCAGGCATCAGAAGCATCAATAACAGGGGGTGTTAACGTTAATGCTGGGGCTAGCGCTGAAGTCGGTACTGGTGGAAGTAGCATTATACCAGTAGGGGGTAAAGTTTCTGCGGGTGCTTCTGTAGAAGCTGGCGCAAAGATAAGTGGAAGAGCGGAGAGTATAAATTCTCAAGGTCTTATGGAGGACAAAAGTGCTGGCGTAAGTGCTAATGTTACTAAACAGACCGAAGATATTGTAAGGGCTGCAAAAGATATTCAATTTAGTGATACTCAAACTTATGAAAAAGCATTAGCAGATTCACTCACAGGGTCGTATGAAAAGCTACAACAAAAACGTGATGAAATCAATGTCTCAGAGCAGAAGATTCAGAAATATCAAACTAGTAGTGACAGTAGTCAATCTCATACTTTGACAATAAATGACGACAGATATGATAAAGAGTTAAATCTTTTAGCTGATCAACGTGATAAGACGGGCTTTAAGATTGGTTTAAAGAAAGCCAAAGAAATGATAGATAGTAATGATAAAGACTATCAGAAGTTTCACAAAGCTTACAATAGCTCTTCAATCTCTCATCAAATAGTACAAAGCCCCGATTTTAATTATGAGCAACTCAAAAAAGATAACATTCCTCAGAATCTAGATTTTGAAAAAGATTACACCCAAGTTGGTGAAGTTGGTAATTCAGTAATGGAGGCCAGTAAAACTGTTATGCCAGATGCGAAAGAAATGG
>CANDYO010000090.1 GCA_947424995.1 Rickettsiales bacterium
TCGAGGGACAAGCGCAAGTATCATGATGACAACGGCTGCAAATAGCCAATCCTCGGTCGATAGCTTGCTCCCGTGATGTAGGGCCTAGGTCCTACATCGATCCCTCTTAAATAACATTATAACATATTTTTTACTTACACTCCTTGTATGTGTTCACCTTTTCGGTTACAAGGTTAGTAATAAAAAGTTACTCGTCATCCTCAGGACCAAGCTTTGCTTGGGTTACCGGGGATCAAACTATAAATTTATGATCTTAAAGTTATACAAAGCAGACTAAATGATCTGGGATCATTTTTGTTTTTATGGATCTCCTTCAGGCTAGGCTTTGCCTATCTCCTAAGATGACGCAAAACCCTACAAATCTAAACTTTCTAAAACGGTTTCGCCTTTTAGGAGCATCTGTTCTTGAATGAACTTGAAACGATATTCAGGTTTTTTTCCCATCAAATGTTCAATTCTTTCAACAGCTTCCACTTCTTCACCGATTAAATTTACTTTGAATAAGCTACGGCTAGCTGGATTCATGGTGGTTTCTTTGAGCTGTTTAGCGGTCATCTCACCTAAGCCTTTGAAGCGGCCTATTTCTACCTTAGATCTGCCAGCTTTACGAACAATTTTATCTTTGTCTTTATCATTAGCAGCATAATGAACTTTATCGCCAATATTAATTCTATATAGCGGAGGTTTAGCTAAATATAAATGGCCATTAGTGATTAGATCAGGCATTTTCTTTAAGAAGAAAGTGAGTAAAAGAGAAGCGATGTGAGCTCCGTCAACGTCAGCATCGGTCATGATAATTACTTTGTCGTAACGTAGTTTGTCTTCTTTGTAATTATGGTTAGTGCCGCAGCCTAACGCGGTCTCAAGATCAGATAATTCTTGATTGGCTTTTATTCGATCGTCATTATTGCTCGCTACATTGAGGATCTTTCCGCGCAAAGGTAAAACCGCTTGATTTTCACGGTTGCGTGCCTGTTTAGCAGAGCCACCGGCTGAATCTCCTTCAACAATGAATAATTCAGTGTCTTGACGATCTCGTTTACTACAGTCAGTTAATTTACCGGGCAGACGTAATTTATGTACCGCAGTTTTACGATTAACTTCACGATCATTCTTAGCGCTAAGCCTAGTTTCTGCATTGCTAATAAAAAAGTTAGCTAAAACATTTGCCTGTTCACGGTTGCTATATAACCAGTGATCAATATGATCGCGAATAGCATTTTCAACAATTCTAGAGATTTCAGCGTTAACTAGTTTTTCCTTGGTTTGGCCTTGAAATTGTGGATTAGGAATGAAAATAGATAAAATAGCGCACATACCGCTTAAGATATCGTCTTGAGTGATTAGTTGGATTTTTTTATTGCCACCAATTTTATCACAATATTCTTTAATCGCTTTTAAAATAACGTTACGTAAACCTTGTTCATGAGTCCCGCCTTGTGGAGTTGGAACTGTATTACAATATGAAGAAATGAAACTTGCTTCATCATCATTAATCCAAGATACTGCCCACTCAATTTTCCCAGCTAAGTTAGCGGTTTTAACCGCAACTTTTCCGGCGAAGACTTCTTCAGTTACTGATTCTTGATCAATTAGACGGTAATTCAAGAAGTCAGTGAGCCCAGCTGGAAAGCAGATTATTTCATGATCTGGCACTTTATCGCCAGCAATTTCAGAGGTCCAATAGATCTTTGCTCCGCCGAAAAGATAAGCTTTTGAGCGCGCTAATCTATATAGTCTGGTTGGATTAAATGCAATGTGATCAAAAATTTGATCATCAGGAGTGAAATGGATGATGGTACCATGCTGAAGTTTGCTGGTATTCTTGCCCTGAACAAGAGCTCCAAGCGGTTTACCGCGGCTATATTCTTGTTGCCATAATTTTCCATCACGAACCACTTGTACTAGTAATTTAGATGATAAAGCATTTACCACCGACAGACCAACTCCATGCAGTCCTGCAGAAGTTTGGTATGTTTTGTTATTGAATTTTCCACCTGAGTGTAAAGTGGTCATTATCACTTCGAGGGCTGATTTATCAGGAAATTTTGGATGAGGGTCAATAGGAATGCCGCGACCATTATCGCTAATGCTGATACTCCCATCTGCATTAACGCTGATTTTGATTTCACTGGCGTATCCTGCGATTACTTCATCCATAGAATTATCGAATATTTCATTAACCAAGTGGTGAAGGGCATTTTCATCGACGCCGCCAATATACATGCCTGGGCGTAAGCGTACTGGTTCTAAACCTTCCAATACCTCAATATCATGAGCGGTATAATTTTTTGCGCCTAGTTTAGCTGAAGTGGTTTTTGCTGTGAATAAATCTGTCATAAGTTATACTAAGTCTCGTTGTTAAATAAACACTTAGCGCGTCATCCTTAGGCTAAGCCGCTTTAGCGGCGCGTACCTAAGGATATCGGGAGTTTTTCTCCTCATGAGATCCTAAGGTCTCGGACTTCGTCCTCGCCCAAGATGACGCGGAAAATGGTATTATATCGTTATTATTGTTGATCCAGTAGTTTTTCTATTTTCTAAGTCTCGATGTGCAGTTACTATATCATTGAATTTATAAATTTGCTTTATATTATCTTTAATAGCATGATTAATGAGCATTTGGAATACTTCATTTGCACTGCTAACCAGTTCAACGCGATGATCCTTATAGCGAAATAAAGTAGGCCTGGTAATAAATAAGCTTTTTTCGGTTAATCTACGAAGATCGAAAGCTGGCACATCTCCTGAAGCCTGACCATAGCTAACCATTAAGCCGAACATCCCAAGACAATCTAAAGAGGTGAGGAAAGTATCTTTACCTATCGCATCATAAACTACATGTACGCCTTGACCATTAGTAATATCGCTGACCCGTTTAATCAGATCTTCACTGCGATAATTAACTACATAATCACAACCTAAGTCTTGAGCAATTTTAACTTTTTCATCAGAACCTACGGTGCCAATTACTATTGCTTGATAAGCTTTAGCCATTTGGACTAGAAAATGACCAACTCCGCCGGCTGCAGCATGAATAAGTACAAACATTTGTGGGCGAATAAAAAAGGTACGACGCAATAGAAAATGAGCGGTCATGCCTTTAAAAATTACGGCGGCAGCTTGATTATCTGAAATTTCTTTAGGAACGGGCAATAGAAATTGATGGTGAATATTACGCATCTCGCAATAAGCTCCCAAGGGAGCTGTAGCGTAAGCAACTCTATCGCCAACTTTAAAGCCGCCATTATCTTTACCAATTTCCTCAATAACTCCACAAGCTTCGAAGCCTAAAATAGCTGGCAGTTCTGATTTGTAAAGCCCAGTACGATAATAAATATCGATATAATTTAATCCTAGAGCTTTATGTCTTATCTTTACTTCTCCAGGACCTAGGGCTTTAAGCTCCATATCAATAATTTTAATTACTTCTGGTGGGCCGAATTGCTCAATTATTGCTGCTCGCATTACTGTGTTTTCCTAGGTTGTTCTTAAGGGAACTATTGTGCAAGCTAAGTTTACACTTAAAATATGCGAGGTCGTTATCCTTGTCCGCCGTAGGCGTGACGAGGATCCAGTTGAAATCTTTTGTAATCTCTAAGCAGTTTAAGAGATTTTTACTGGACCCTCGGCCTTTGGCCAAGGGTGACGACCTTGCGTGCTTTGAGAGTAATGTTAACTCATGCAATGGTCTAATTAGTTAAATTTTCTTCTACATTGTAAAATAATTTTAATAAAAAAGCACTAAATATTTAATTAACGCTTAAATGGTAAATTAGCAAAATCTTAAGTTTTTCTACATACATGGAGTTAAAATTATGGCTTGCTAGTAGATATGTTAAGTGTTAAGGTGCTGATCTCAGTTTAATGATAATTAAGTATTGTTATTATAATAAATTAAAGTATTAATACAAACGCGCAAATGATAAAAAATATTATTAAAAATCAATTTAAATCTCTAAAAGCAATAATATTCATATTATTACTTATTACCATTATTTTATTTACAATAATATCTTCTTATATAATTCAAAATACGTTGGATGATATTGATGAAAGGTCACGCAATAAGTTTAAAGTTATTGAAAAACTTATACTTTTAAAGACCAGAGAAGTAAATCAGGTAATTTATGGGATGGCCACATTACTGGCTCGAGAATCAATAGAAAAAAATAATCAATATATTACTAAAACAGTAAGCAGTTTTGATAATAACCCAGATCGTTATAAGGCTTTACCATTCTCTGGGTTTAAAGTATTAGATGTTGACGATATAATTATAAAACATACTTTAATTCCAACTCATCTTTTTAAGCCGGTAAAAAATGAGATTGATCTAGCTTTGTTGAAGTTAAGTAAAGAGACTCCTTTTGAAGCAGTATTTGGTCCAATTCGCACTAGTATTTGGAGTAAGGAAAGGATTATCCCTTTTTGTATGGCTATTAGTAATCCTAAAAAGGTCCATACAGGAACGATATGCTCAGGTTTATTAGTTAGCGAGTTCAATAACCAATTAAATGACACTCTGCTTTCGGCTCATACAGCTAAAATAAAATTATTAGATCAGGATAGTTTTGATAATGAGTCTGATAATTATAAAGCAGATAATGTGCTTACTATTAGCAATATCTTAAAGCATTATTTTCAGGGTAAAAATTTTACTATACGAGAGTTATTGCCTAGCTACCCTATCGCGGTAGAGCTTGAGTTAAGCTATGTTGAATTAAGTAAAAGAATTGGGTTATGTGTTTTAAATAGCATTGGTTTTTTTATTCTTTTTAGTGGTTGTGCTTATTATTTAATTCTTATAAATAGAAGACTTTACCAAGCCCCATTTTATGAAATACAAAAGAGAATTTTTGAACTACCTAACAATTTTACTGAGGTTATGACGAAAGTTAAAAAAAATGAAATGTTAGAGTCTGGTGATCTTTGTATGCATCATTTATCGCAAGCTATTAATGATATGATTGATTATTGCTATTTATCATATCTTGATGCTGAAAAAAATGCCCTTCAGCAGCCGGCGATCACGCTTAGAAATAGTATTTTGCATTTAGTTCTAACTGAGCGTCACTATTGTTCATCTCATAAAGCTGCTAATGTTAACTCTGGGGCATTATACATTAATCAGCTCAAAAAATTAATTAAGGAGCAATATAGCTCAGTTGATTTATTTGAATTTTTAACGGAAGTATCTGAATATTGCAGTAGATATTATCATGGAATAGATATAAAAGTTGAAGTGCATAAGAAAGATCATAAAAATTTTACTTTTTACCATTCAGCGTTAACTGAAACTATATTTCATATTTTTGCTGCAATAACTAGAATAGCAAAATTTGATGAAGATGTAGAATTTGTATTAAGCGCTTGTTTTGTTCGTAAATCTTCATTTCCAACTATAAGTATAGAAGCTACTATATCTGTGTCATCATTGATGTCTTCGGGCTGGGAATTGGGACCTTCGTATGTTTATAGTAGTTTATTGTCCATATATCTATTAGCTAAAGAAAATAATTTATTTTTTCATATTGAGCAAAAAAATCAAAAAGTAATTTTTATTCTTGAGCCAGTAAATAATGAGCGATTACAGCACGCAAATAGTTTATCTAAAATTTAAAACTTATGCTTGTAACTTACTTTAAGAAATGTTAACTTTTGTAAACAATTACGTTAAGTGAGCGTTTATGAAAGTAATGGATCTAGTTAAGAATTTTATTAACAGTACGTTTAGACCATTTAATTTAGCAATCTATATCCTATTGTCTATTGCAATTATTTTATTTTCTATAATTACTTATAATATTATCAGCAATACACTCACCAATTTTAATGCAAGAGCATACAGCCGGGCGCAAGTGATAGAAAATACAGTGTATTCTTCTATTTCTGATGCTAATCAAATAATATATGGATTAGTGATGATGTTAACTCAAGAGCCAGTTAGCGTTGACAATCAATATATGTCTAAGTTATTAAAGAGTTTTGATTCTAGATTAGATCGCTATAAATCTATACCATTCTCATGCTTAAAATTATTAGATCGCGATGATATGGTTATAGCTACCACTACGGTACCTGATAATTTTTTCATGACTCAGAAAGATGCTGATGATTTAGTGATATTAAGAAAATCTAAGGAAAAGCCTTTTGAATTGCAAGTAGGTTTAATTCGCATAGCTACGCGTTGTAAAGAAGATATTATTCCTATGTGCATGAGTTTTAGTAGCTTAGATGGAACTCATATGGGAGCCTTGTGTTCAGGTTTATTAGTCAGTAAATTAAATGATAAGCTCAATTTAGAAGGTTCTAGTAAAAATATAGTTAAGATTACTTTAAAAAATGACGATAAAATTTCAGCTGCTACGGATCATTATGAAGTAAGTAATATTTTTACTATGGCAAATCTACCAACATTATTGCAGTATGCCTTTCAAGAGAGAAATTTAATAGTTCATGTTCATCTCAATAATTATCCTCTTCTAGTAAAAATAGAAGTAAATCTTCATTATTTAATTATGGAGATAGGTATAATTTTCTTACTATCTGTGGGTTACTTTATTCTTTTTATAGCTTTTGCATATTACTTATTCGTTATATATGAAAAATTTTATGAAATTCCACTTTGTATAATTCAAAAGAAGCTTTATGAGTTGCCTGAAGATATTTTGCCAATTAATAGAGAGCTAATCCAATGTAGCCAGTTAAGCTCAAGTTATTTTTCGATGCAGAGTTTAATAAAGATATTAGACGAAATAATTAATCACCTTAATGATTCATATCTGCTTTCTAAACAAGAGGCGTTGACTAGGCCAGCCATAGCTCTTCGTAATAATATTTTAGATTTGGTTCTAACAGAACATCATTACGCTAAAGCCAGTAAAAATAATAAATTAAAATTTAGTTCTTTGTGTTTAAATAGGCTCAAAAAAATAGTTATTGAAGAAAGAGTAACGGATAATTTATTAGAGTTCTTAAAAAATGTTGCAGCATATTGCAGTGAATATTATGACGAATTATGTGTTGATGTGGTAGTGCAAAAAAAAGATTGTAAAGATTTTACTTTCTATTACACGGCATTAGTTGAGGTCATATTTCATATTCTAACTCTAATAGTGAGAGTAGGAAAGTTTGATATTGATAGTGAGAATATTATATTAAGAGGTAGTTTTGCTAAGAAAAACTTTTTTCCTACTTTAAGCATAGAGGTTCCTATTTGTGATTCATCGCTTAAGCCTTTTGGTTGGGAATCTGGTCCTAATTATATTTATGCAGGTTTATTAACGATATATCTGCTTGCTAAAGAAAATAACTTAATTTTTCACATTGAGCAAAAAGGTCAAAAAATTACTTTTATTCTTGAGCCTGTTAACAATGAACAATTACAAACTGTTGATAGTATCTCCATGAGCTTAACTTAAATTTGTAATATTTTTTAAAAGAGTATTGGTGATCTAAAAGATTAACGTGATATCGATAAAAATTAGCAAATAACTTATATATTATATATTATTTTTAATAAATAAGTTGAGTGATTGTGATTTAAGTTGTATAACTAAAATGACTTCTTGAAAAAGTTTAATAAAATCAGGAGGCCTTATTATGCAACATGAGCGATTAAAATACCTTCCTTTTTTTCAGGGTGAAAATACTAGCGCCTTACTAGAATTAGCTGAGCATTCCTATCTTAAGCATTATGATAAAGGGCAACTGCTTTTTTTACACGGTGATACTGCTCAATATTTTTATATTATTTCTTCTGGGTGGATTAAATTATTCCGTAATACTTTAGACGGCCAAGAAGTGTTATTAGGACTATCTACGGAGGGTGATATAGTAGGGGAAATCAATTTTGATAAAAGACTCCACTTATTTAGCGCAGTAGCAGTGCATGAAACAGAGTTATTG
>CANDYO010000091.1 GCA_947424995.1 Rickettsiales bacterium
TAGATATACGTGTCTTATCTTTTAAACTTAAACATCATCAATAACATTCATAATCTAAAAAAGCGATACTAACTAAGCTATTCTAGGAAAAATACCTTGTGGGACTGGTAAAATAGCTCCAGGCTTTAAAGCATATTCTTGATTTAAGCACTTAAAAATAGCTTCATCTTCTGCAATACTTAATTGCTCAAGTAATTTCGCCATAGAGTCTGGCATAAAGGCTTTTAATAAAACAGCAATATAGCGAATTGCTTCGATTAATATATAAAGCACCTCTTCCATTCGCTTAAGATCTGTTTTGCGTAAATTCCATGGTGCCTGGCTATCTATAAATAAATTGGCCTCATTAGCAATATTAATTACCACTTCTAAAGCCTGGCTAAATTTTTGCACTTTCATGAATTGCTGATATTCCATAACTTTAACAGCAAGACCCGCCAATAATCTTTCTTGATAAATTTGACTAATATCAACATTAGGCACTTTAGCATCTGCATTTTTATTAATAAAAGCTAGAGTACGTTGAGCAAGATTACCAATATTATTAGCCAGCTCACTGTTAACTCTATTATGCATAGCAAGTTTAGAAAAATTACCATCTTGACCAAATGGCACTTCACGCATTAAAAAATACCTAGTTTGATCAAGACCAAATTCTTCAACTAGATTTGCTGGATCAATAACATTACCGACAGATTTAGAAATTTTTTGTCCTTCATTAGTCCACCAACCATGAGCAACAATTTTTTTAGGCAAACTCAAATCAGCTGCCATTAAAAAAGCTGGCCAATATACTGCATGAAATCTCAAGATATCTTTACCAACTATATGTAGATCAGCTGGCCAGAACTGTTTATATAAAGGAGTATCATCTGGATACCCTAGTGCTGAGATGTAGTTAGCCAGCGCATCAAGCCATACATACATAACATGACCTGGATCATTAGGAATTGCTATTCCCCATTTAAAACTAGTGCGAGAAACTGATAGATCAAGCAAACCTCCTTTTACAAAACTAATCACTTCATTTAGACGTGACTCTGGTTCAATAAAATTAGGATTAGCTTGATAAAACTCCAGTAAACGATCTTGAAATTTTGATAAAGCAAAAAAATAGCTAGGCTCTTCTACCCATTCTACTGGTGCTCCTGTTGGAGCCTTTCCTTCAACGAGTTCTGATTCAGCATAAAAAGCTTCATCTCTCATAGCATACCAACCAGCATATTTACTCAAATAAATATAACCATTTTCAAGCAATTTATTCCATAGAGCTATTGCGCCTTTCTTATGCCTATCTTCAGTGGTTCTAATAAAATCATCGTTAGATAAATTTAGCAAACTTGATAAATTTCTAAAGCGCTGCGATACTTCATCGGTAAAAATTTGTGGCTCAATGTTCTTTAAATGCGCTGATTTTTCTACCTTCTGCCCATGCTCATCCGTCCCAGTTAAAAAATGAACTTGATAACCAGACATCCGCATAAATCTAGCCATAACATCACAAGCAAGACTAGTATAAGCATGTCCGATATGTGGCACATCATTAACGTAATAAATTGGCGAGGTAATATAATAATTTTTAGACATTGATACTCTCAAAGATTTAATAGGTAGAATTCAATTAAAAAGTAATCATTTTTGTATAGATTTGCTAAACAAACATTTCTTTTACTTCTTTTGCGGAAAAATTCTGAGACTGATTACAAAATTGACAATTCACCGATATTTTTTTATCTATTATAAGTGACTCAGCTTCCTTTTTTCCTATAGATTTAAGTACTTGCATAGCTTTTTCTCTTGAGCAACGGCACTTATTAACTATAGGTATGTAATCATAAATAGTAACTCCAACTTCATGATATAAAGAATAAAGCAATTTTTCTGCAGATATAGATGGATCTATAAGTTCGTGATCACAAATGGTGGCGAAATATGCTTGAGCCTCTGTCCATTTTTCTTCATCCGAGGCGCTTGGTAGTTTTTGAGTTATAATCCCCCCTCCACACCAGCTTTCTTTTTTATCATGAGCTAAACTTCTTCCTACTGCAAGTTTAACCGAAGTAGTTATTTGCTCTGACTGGTAGAAATATTTCTCTATAGCTTGGCTAATAGTGATATTTTCTACTTCTATCACTCCTTGATAGCGTTGATTATTGTACAATTTTCTATCAACAGTAATCGTTAAAAATCCCTTAGTAATAGCATTTTGATATTTTTCATTATCATAATTTGCTTGGCTATTTATTTGAGCATAACCTTTAATTTGATTAGGAGATTGGTAGTCTGCAACGATATACTTAATATTACCTTCGGTCTGTAGTTGCACAGTTAAAGTAATCTCATCTTTAAACTGCGAACCAATAATCGCAGTTATCAATAACAATTCTCCTAAAAGTTTTGCTACTAATTCTGGATATTCATGTTGGCTTAAGATGCGATCTAGCTCTTCGTCCAGTTTAATAATTCTACCTTTTACTGTAGCATCACAAATAGTGAAAGGAATAATAATATTACTTAGGATCATTTTTAGCCGTTATTAATTCTATAAATTTCTGCTCCACAAGCAAAAAGCTTTTGCTCCACAGCTTCATAACCACGGTCTAAATGATATACTCGATGTACGTGAGTTTCTCCTTTAGCAACTAAACCTGCTAAAATTAATGAAACCGAAGCACGAAGATCGCTAGCCATTACATTAGCTCCACTAAGAGCTTTTACCCCTCTAACCGTCGCACAATTTCCATTAATGATGATATCAGCCCCCATCCTACTTAATTCAGGGACATGCATAAAACGATTTTCCCATATATTTTCAGCGATCACTGAAACTTTATCAGCAATAGACATCATCATCATAAACTGAGCCTGCATATCAGTAGAGAAACCTGGATAAGCTTGAGTACTCAAATCAACTGAAGTTATTTTAGTATTTTTACGATAGACTTTAATCCCAGTTTCAGTCTTAACTACAGCAATTCCAGCTTGTTCAAATTTACCTACCATATTTTCTAATAAAGCATAATCCATATCCAATAATTCAATCTCACCATCAGTTACTGCGGCAGCCACCAAATAAGTTCCAGCTTCAATACGATCTTGAATAACTCGATGATGTCCACCATGGAGTTTTTTTACTCCAGTTATTTTAAGAGTTGGCGTACCTATACCCTCAATTTTTGCGCCCATAGTTACTAAGCAATTGGCCAGATCTATAATCTCAGGTTCAACAGCAGCATTGGTAATAACAGTTTGGCCTTCAGCAAGCGTTGCAGCCATAAGAGTGTTTTCGGTAGCTCCAACTGAAATAATATCAAAGTGAATATGCTTCCCTTTTAAGCCATTAGGTGCTTCAGCACAAACATACCCTTCTTCTAGGCTTATTGTAGCTCCTAATTGCTCCATTGCATAAAGATGTAAATTTATTGGCCTAACCCCAATAGCGCAACCTCCAGGCAGCGAAACTCTAGCTTGTCCATGTTTTGCAAGTAATGGTCCTAAAGTTAAAATTGATGCCCGCATTTTTTTGACAATTTCATAGGGAGAAGTAAATTCCTTTACATTACTAGCATTAAGTAAAATTGTTCTACCAACTTTATCTTCACTTATGCTAGATCCATCAATACTAAAATCCACTCCATGATGCATTAGCAATTGAGTCATGGTTACTAAGTCTGATAAATTCGGAATATTTGATAATATCAAAGTATCATCGGTAAGCAATGATGCCGCCATAATTGGCAGGGCTGCGTTTTTTGAACCACTAATACGAATTTTACCGTTTAAAGGCTTGCCGCCTTTAATTTTAATCACATCCATTTATTCTTTTCCCATCATTAATCTACGTGCTTTAAACCAGCTTTTAAGTAAGCATATCCGGTAAATAAAGTTAATCCAGCTGCTATCCATAAAGCTGCACTACCTAAATCATCTAGGTATATAACTCTTGAACCGTTACCAGCCAATAGCAGCATAAAAATAGCACTCATCTGAAAGCCTGTTTTTACTTTAGCAAGATTACTTACTGGCATACTAACTCTAATCTCTGCTAAAAATTCTCTTAAACCTGAAACTAAAATTTCACGACAAATAATAGCAATCGATGGCAATAGATCAGCCTTTTTATAATATACCAATACTAAAATTACCGAACCTACCAATAATTTATCAGCGATAGGATCTAGAATCCTTCCAAGCTTAGATTGAATTGAATATATCCGAGCTAGATATCCATCTAGAAAATCTGTAATACATGCAAAAGCAAATAAAGAAGCGCTAATTATCTCACCATATCTACCACCAAACGAGTAAAAAAATAGGATTAGCGGGATCAAAGCAATCCTTGAGATAGTTAGAATATTTGGAATTTGTTTAAACATATTTTTAAGCAATATATTGATATAATTTATAGTTATCACTCTACTGACATATTTGTTAATATTCAAGAATATTATTTATTAACTTATGTATCCGCATCTTAGCTACATCCCTGGCAAGCCGCTTTAGCGGCACGACCAGGGATCTTAGGAGTTTACTTTCTTATAAGATCCTAAGGTCTCGGACTCCGTCCTCGCCCAAGATGACGTGGAACGGCCTCTTTAACCAAATACTTAACCGGAGCGAAGGTTAAACGATGATGCTCATTAATGCCGAATTCAGCGATTGCACTCAAATGCGCTTTAGTACCATAGCCGGCATTTTTGGCCCACAGATACTGAGGAAATTGCGCATCTAATTTATTCATAATCCGATCACGAGTAACTTTAGCTACAATAGAAGCAGCTGAAATTTGCATAACTAGAGCATCTCCACCAATCACAGTTTGGACATTAGAGCAATTAATTTTTGGCGCTTTATTACCATCAATTAAAACTAAATCAGCTGATTTATTAAGATTGTCATAGGCTCGTTGCATCGCTAGCATAGTTGCTTGTAAAATATTTATTTCATCTATCTCTTCTACCGAAGCAATACCCACTCCAACATTTGCAACTTCAATTATTTGCTGATAAAGAACTTCTCTAATTTTTGCTGAAATTTTCTTAGAATCAGTAACCCCTTCTATTACAAAAGGCATAATCACCGCTGCAGCCACTACTGGCCCTGCCAACGGCCCGCGACCTGCTTCATCTATTCCGACTATGATTTTCACCATATGTTTTGCTCTAATTGGAATTAATACGCGTCATCCCTGTAAGCGTTATTTTTTAGTTACGGACGTCATCGCGAGAGGTTCGCAATGACGATAACCATTATCCTTTCAATAATTCATTATACTCTTCTGCATGGATACGGTAATTATTCGCTGAAATCATAATAAAATCGGCTTCCGCCTGAGTTAGATGACGGAAAAATTTAGCTGGATTACCAGCCCAAATTTCACCCTTACGAATAATTTTATTTGGAGTAACTAAACTCCCGGCTGCAACCATTCCACCTGTTTCAATTACAACATTATCCATTAATATAGCTCCCATACCTATAAAACTTGCATCCTGCAAATGGCAAGCATGGATTAAGGCTTTATGACCGATAGTAACGTTACTACCAATAATGGTTTTGCCACCACCACGAGTGCAATGAACTATAGTTCCATCTTGAATATTGGTATTATCTCCAATAGTAATCGGCTCCACATCGCCGCGGAGCACGCAGTTAAACCAAATACCGCTGCCTTTACCTATAGTTACAGCGCCTATAATGCTTGCCGTTGGCGCTATGAATGCATCCTTATCAATCTTCGGCCAGATTCCTTTATATGGCAAAATACAAGCTTTAGTCATTATTAGCCTTCTTAAGCTTACAACCAACAGCAGCAATCATTAACGCCCCTATTACTGAACATATTGGAATAATTGCTAGAGCATTACTATATGACTCTGCAGTATATAATCGTAATCCATCACTACCTATCTCACCACTCCAAAACATATCCATTGCTCGTCCTATTATGGTATGAAAGAATGAACCACCAAGCATATTAATGCAGTTTAAGAATGCGATAGTTACTCCAAGCAGTTGGACTTTTACTAATTCAGCTCCAGCAGCAAAAACAATCACCTGATAACAACACATTACTCCAATTAAGAAAAACAAAGTGGCGAAATAATACCAATTATATTGTTTACTAGAAAGGATTAAGAAAAATGCAATTGCCATCCCAAAGCCACATATAGTTATTACTCCGTAATTACCTATATACTTACTTAAAAGGGCAAGTAATGGCCCACTAACTATCATTCCTATAAATACAAATGAAATCAATTCCGCTGCGTCAGGTTTTGCAAGTCCATAAGCTGTCATCAGATATTGCACTCCCCACACATCTCCAAGACCTTCTAGAGAACCAACCATCAAAAGATTGGCTATTGCTATGCACCATATAATAGGTGAAGATAATAATTTTTTAAAATGAACCAATTTAAACTGTTCTTCTTTCTCGGTTTTAAGCTCTGAAGATGTATTTGAGCGCAGAAATAAATATGTACTACAACCGATTACAATAGAAACTAAAGCTAAAGCTATAGCCACTTTTTGCCAACTATAATGCTCGATTAATAAACTAATAGGTTTTCCGCCATAGATAGCTCCCATTAATCCTATAGTAAATGAGAAACCAATCATTTTAGCGTATTGCTCCTTAGGGAACCAATCTGATACTACTTTTGATACACCAAGAAAACCAACCGCTGATCCAACACCCACTAAAAAACGACTCAAGCAAGCTAAATACCAATTGTCAGTATAACTAAATGTAAGCATTGCAATACCACAAATAATTGTAAAAACAAATATTACGTAACGAGTACTAAATCTATCCAACATTATTGCCACTGGAATCTGCATTCCTGCGTAGCCATAATAATATAGAGCAGCTAAAAGACCGAAGCTACTAGCATCGATAGAGAATTGCTCCATAATTTGAGTCATCATCAGTCCCGGCCAAAGCCTAAGGATAAACTGATATGTAAAAAATAATAATGGGAAAGCCCACATTAAGAATGGTAAATATTTGCGATTTCTAGACATAATAATAACTTTAATTTAGTTGTTTAAAAAGAATAGCTGAATGAGATATTGTTTATATTTTTGGCTATGGACATCATTAAAAAGATACGCGTCATCCCTGGCGAAGCTGCTTAGCAGCAAGACCGGGGATCTCAGGAGTTCACATCCTAATGAGATCCCCGATCTCATAAAAACTAGGCATGCCTAGTTTTTTCTCGTCAGGGATGACGCCCAATTCCAACTTGAGTTAATCAGCCTTTACGAGCTGATAAAACTGTTTTTTCAACTGACTATTCTCTACTAATAAAGTGAATTTATTGATTGCTGTCAATATTTTTGTTATAGCGCCTAAAATATTAGCGTGTTCTAGAGATTCATTCCACCGATTGGAGGAAGTTTTGTGCGATTAGTCCATAATTTATTTTGCTCTGTAGCAGCCGCTCTTGGTCTTGTTTCCACAGCATCAATAGCGCCAGTAGCGCCAGTAGCGCCAGTAGCTCTAGCATCAGCGACTTCTAATTCAGCTACTCGTTCTGTTCTTCTTTTTCTTGCTTCAATAGTGACACCCATTTGACGTATTTCACTAAGCCGTGGCTCTAAAATAGCATCCTGACTATAACAAACTGGTAACTCAATTTTTTTGCTTCGCTCAATTATCCCTGGCAATTTTACTAGGGTATAATCACTCAACCGATTAACAGCGCAACTCAACGAGTATCCAGCCGCTATAGGAGTAATAAACTTAGCATATTTTTCACGTTCTTCTACTAAAGCTGCGATGGCAAGACCAGCTATATTCATATCTACAAATTCATCTCGATGTCTACGTGGGCTTAGTAAGGTA
>CANDYO010000092.1 GCA_947424995.1 Rickettsiales bacterium
AATTGGCTATAAATACCAACTTCAAAACAAATTTAAAGAAAAATTTGATAGAATCGCATTTAGAAATAAAAAAGGTGGAATTTATAAAAAATTACCACCTAATTTTTTGTTATAAAATTGATTTTTGACGGAGAGACTACTTACCATTGGTTTTTAAACCTAACATTTTATAATAATCTTGATAAAGATCGACCATAATTAATTTACTCTTTTTCTGTTAATAGTTTTTAAGTTACGTATCCAATAGATTAATGTATTTTAACCGTGTTGTCAATAGAAAAACGATCAAATGGTTAACATCTTAAATATTTGGTCGCTTTTTTTATACCTAATAAATCGGCATCATAGTCTTAGTTAAGAACTTTAACAACAATTTATTTAGACAATTAAAACTCATCATGATGTATATCAAGACCGTTTTTTCCACACATAGCATCTAGCGTTTTATCGTATGTTAGAGATATATCCTTTGTCTCCAAACATTTTAAAGTCTCTTTAAAAGAGGTTCTCAACTTTACAGTAGTAGCTAAATCAATTAAATGCTCAATTGCACTTATTGCAGGCCCAACCTTTGTATGATAATCGAGAACGAATTTTGTTGGATCTCCCCGAAAGCTCTTTACTATCTCAGATACAACTGAATTCTTAGTACTAGCTCCAGAAGCTAAAAGAAGCTCTGTAATAGAATCTTCTCCCTTTTTTTGAGCAAATCCTAAAGCATTTAACCCAACCTTATTAGTAAGGTCAAGATTAACACTATGCTTTATTAACATTTCTATAATGGCTTTGCGCTTTCCAGCAACCGCAAACATTAAAGCAGTATTACCATAGCTGTCAGCAGTATCAAGCTTTGCTCCACTCTTTATTATAGCTTCCACAACTTTAATATCACTACCTTTGCATGCTAGAATTAAAGGAGTGTTATCATCAGTAATTTTTACCTCAATATGAATCTCTTCGGATTTTACTTGACCTTTCTCAACTTTTAGCACAACTATGCTGTTTTTATTAACATCAACAAGACTAGAAACCGCTCCTTCACCGATTAACCACTTCATAGCGTCTTGATGTTGTTTATTATACGCAAACCATAAAGCAGTTTTTCCCATTTTATTGGTAAGATCTAGGTCAATCTTTCCTTTTAGTAGTTCTAAGGTTTTTATATCATTACTATTGGCCGCAAACATACTGACACTATTGCCATTATCGTCGGCAATATTAGCATTAGCCCCACTCTTAAGTAAAGCTTCCATAGCTGGAATATTTTTATCTTTATACGCCAAAAGTAAAGGAGTATCACTAGCCACAGCCTTTACCTTAATAGAATATTCTGTAGTTTTTACTTCATCATTCTCAATCTTGATTATGACTATGCTATTTTTTTCCGTATTAACCACAGCAGGAGTAGCTTTTTTCTGAATTAAAAGCTTCATAATATTTATGTAATTCTTTTTATAAGCAAATCCAAACGCAGTGTATCCCACTTTATTAACAGCCTCTATATTGGCTCCCTTACTTATTAAAGCATCAATAAGCTTTTTTTGATCTCTAGCAACCGCAAACATTAACAAAGTATTACCATTAACATCTGGAACTTCGAGATCTAAATTATTAGCATTCTTGATTATCGCCGTCAAAGATTCGACATAATTACCTTTATGAGCCATATCAAAAGCAGTCTCTCCTTGTTTATTGGTAGCTTTTAAACTAGCACCTTGTTTAAGTAAAGTTGTAACAAGCTCAGCTAAATCCTTTTGAACCGCTAACATCAATAATGTATTTCCATTAGCATCCGGCATCTCGACATCCGAACCTTTTGCCAAAGCCTTAATGAGTACTGTTAAGGTTTTAAAATTTCCATTTTTGTATGCAACTTGAATTGCATTTTGTCCAGCTTTATTAACCGCTTCGAGACTAGCACCTTTCTTGATTAAAATATTAGCCTGAGCTGCTAAGTCTTTTAAAGCAGTATGCATTAATAGAAAATTTAGCGTGTTGATATCTGAACCTGGTTTTAGCGCATTAACTAAAGCTAACAAAACTTCAGCATTATCATCTTTACAAGCAAGTACAATAGCGGTTTTTCCATCTATATTAGCAGCTTCAATATTATTAACACCCTTATCAAACCACAACGTTACAAGACTGCTCGCCTTCTTGTTAATAGCTATCATTAGTAAGGTATTTTTATTCTTATCAACTATATTTACATCCGCTCCAGCACTTACCAAAGCTGTAATTATTTTGATGCTTTCACTCTCTAAAGCATAAAAGATAGCATTTTTTCCCTTTGCATTAACTGCATTTACATCAGCTCCTTTGCTAATTAAAAGCTCAACAAAGCCTTCATAAGCATTATAGCTCGCAAAAGTTAATAAGGTGTCTTTTTTATCATCAAGCACATTAACTTTAGCACCACTAGTTACTAGCATTGTTAAGAGTTCTAAATTCTTATCTTGAAAAGCAAGGTCTATAGCAGATTTTCCATCTTTATTTACAACATGAACATCTATTCCTTTTTTAAGTAAGATTTCTACAAGATCTCCGAGTTTATTTTGAATCGCAAAAATTAATAAGCTATTGCCTTTACTATCTCTCACAGTAACAATATTTTTATCCAAATCTTTTATTAACGCAGTTAAAATCTCGGTGTTTTTATTTTCAAACGCAAAATAGATAGCACTTTTGCCATTAGAATCAACCGCTTCTATATCAGCTCCATCTCTAAGAAAATCTTGCAAACCACTGAGAGTTAAATCTTTATAATTAGCAAGCGCATTGAACATATCCTTTGTAGCCGTAGCTTTAAGATCCAGAGCTCTTTGCTGATCATAAAATTCTCTAGGAGTTGCGGTAATTTTTTTATAAAACACATCTTTGGTTTTATAAGCTTTTACAGTTTTGCCATTTTTTTCATAGATAGTTTCTGTTTTAGCCTTAGTTAATTCAAAGGTATATTTTTTATCATCTGAAAACATAGAATAAGCAAAACTTGTATCCAGACTTTTAGCTTGTGATCCCCCTCTATCAGGATGAGATTCCAAAGATATTTTTCTATACGCTTTCGTAAGATCCTCAGAAGAAAAACTTTCACCTTTTTTCAATCCTAAAATCTTATAATAATCTTTAAAGAACTCAATCACTCCTTCTTGCTTCATTCTTCCACCAATGTTAACTCCATATTCTTTTGCATTTTTACGCTCTGATATATATTCTACCATTTTTTACTTCCTTTGAATTAATTCTTGTTAATAGCGTTATTTTCTATATATTAACAAAAGTAAACTATATTGTCAAGAGAAAGATGTATTATTAGTTAGTATATTTATAGATTTCGAAAGATAAGTTAACTTTTATAGATCTTTTTAAAAAGAAATATATGATGATTTTTGCTTTACAGAGCTACGTAGCTAAGGTATAAATAATTGATTAATCTTTAGTTGCAGAGTATAAGCTGATGAGTAAAAATTTTATTGGAAGTAAACTTGTTATTGCAAGCAATAACCCCGGTAAAGCAAAAGAAATATCAGTTTTACTGGCTCCTTATAATATTGAAGTAATTTCCGTTACCGACCTTAACATTGAAGAACCTTACGAATCAGGGATCACTTTCGCTGAAAACTCCAGACTCAAAGCAGAATATTACGGCAAGCTCTTAAAACTTCCCGCTTTAGCAGATGACTCAGGTATTTGTATCGATGCCTTAGATGGTTTTCCTGGAATTTATTCAGCAAGAATAGCTGGACCTAATAAAGATTACGATAAAGCCTTTAATGACATTGAAGCAAAGTTGCTTGAAAAAAATCTAGTTTCTAGCCCAGCTCATTTTATCTGCTCTTTAAGTTTATGGCAGCCTGATATTGCCATGCAAGATTTTGAAGGTAGGATCGATGGGATTATTTCTTTCCCTGCTAAAGGAGATCAAGGCTTTGGTTTTGATCCAGTATTTACTCCAAATGGTTATAATCAACGCTTCGCTGAAATGAACCCTGAAGCAAAAAATAAAATCAGCCACCGCTTTTTAGCGTTTAAAAAATTTATTGAAACTTGTTTTTAAATGACAGTAAAAAATATTGCTATTTATATCCACTGGCCATTTTGCAAAAGCAAATGTCCTTATTGCGATTTCAATAGCCATGTCCGTGAACATATTGACCAGCTAAAATGGAATCAAGCTTATTTAGCTGAAATTACTAAGCATCAGCAATTTTTACAAGGCAAAAAAATAGTCTCAATATTTTTTGGCGGCGGAACTCCATCTTTAATGCCTAGCTTTATCGTTCAAAATATAATCGAAAAACTTTCATCTCTAGCCAGCATTGATAAACATACTGAAATAACCTTAGAAGCAAATCCAACTTCAGTTGAAGCCACTAAATTTAAAGCATTTGCTAACGCCGGAATAAATAGAGTCTCTCTTGGGATTCAATCACTTAATCCTGAAGATTTAAAATTTCTTGGCCGCGAACATAGCGCAAATGAAGCTATTGCAGCAATTGAAATAGCTAAAGAAAATTTTGCTCGTTATTCTTTTGATTTAATTTATGCTTTACCAAAACAGACACTTAAAGCTTGGCAAACAGAATTAACTCAAGCATTAAAGCTAGCAGGGAACCATCTATCGCTCTATCAGCTTACCATTGAAAAAGGAACTCCTTTTTATAGCTTATACCAAAACAAGAAATTTCAAATTCCAAGCGAAGAATTAGCTAGGGACTTTTATTCACTCACTCAAGATATTATGACTGACGCAGGTCTTACAGCATATGAAATATCTAATCATGCTAAAGCAGGGGAAGAATGTAGGCATAATCTTGTTTATTGGCAATATAATGACTTCCTTGGTATAGGTCCTGGTGCTCATAGTCGTATCAATAATCAGGCTATTCATAGCATTTACCATCCAGAAAATTGGTTAAATGCAGCACTTAATAATGAAAAAACTGAACAAAGTGCAATCGATTTAAATTTAACTGAAAGAATTTACGAGATATTACTAATGGGGTTAAGGCTTACTAAAGGTATCAATCAACAAGAATTTATCAATAAAACTGGTTATAATTTTAGCCAATGCTTAAATCAAGACAAGCTAAATTGGTTATTAGAAAATAATTTTCTTCAATTTGAGAATGAATATCTTTTTGCAACCAGTGAAGGTAAATTAGTCCTTAATCACATTATCAATCAGCTAACCGACAACGTATTTCTAAAATCAATTGCGGGTTAGTCTATTTCATTATATATTATAATTTTCTATTTAAAATTACTTGCAATTATAGAGTTTCTTTTGTACAAACTTTAAGCAAGTTTTGCAGAATTTAAGGTGTTTATGTCAGGATTAGAGTGGAATAAAATAATAGCAGCAATTTTGGTTGCTGGGTTAATAGGAATGGTTAGTGGTAACTTAGCTAACATCTTATATAGACCCAATATTAATGCTACACCTGGTTATGTAGTTGAGGTAACTGAGAGCGCTCCGGCAGCTGGAGGAGCTGAACCAGTTGAAGTAGCAGTTGACGTTATCGCTCTACTTGCTCATGCAAATGCAGATAATGGTGCTAATTTAGTTAAAAAATGCTCTATTTGTCATGACTTCACTAAAGGCGGACCTAACCGAGTTGGACCTAATTTATGGAATGTAGTTGGTAATAAGAAGATTAGCCATGATGACTTTGCTTATTCTAAAGCTTTAGTAGCAATGGGTGGAACTTGGACTTACGAAGATTTATATCACATGATTAATAAGCCAAGCAGCTTTATTCCAGGAACCAAAATGAATTTTATTGGCTTCAAAAAGCCACAAGATGTAGCTGATGTTATCGCCTATTTGAGAACTCTAAGCGATAGTCCAGTCCCGCTGCCAACTAAATAATATTTTAAAAGGAAAAAAAATGGCAGGACATTCACAATTTTCAAATATCAAACATCGCAAAGATGCTCAGGATAAAAAACGTGCTAAGGCTTTCACTAAATTAACTAGAGAAATTATTACCGCAGCCAAAACTGGTTTGCCTGATCCCACAATGAATTCAAGACTTCGCAATGCTATTATAGCTGCTAGGGCTGGAAATTTACCTAAAGATAGAATTGACTCTGCTATAAAGCGCGGATCAAATCCACATGATGGCGATAACTATGAAGAAATGCGCTATGAAGGATATCTGTCCGGTGGCATCGCTTTTATCGTAGAAGCTTTAACTGATAACCGCAATCGTACAGCTGCAGAAGTTAGATCAGCATTCACTAAACATGGTGGAGCATTAGGTGAAGCAGGCAGCGTTAGCTTTATGTTTGATCGAATTGGTTTAATTGAGTTTGATATTAAAGTAGCAGGATTTGATCAGTTTTTTGAAGCAGCTTTAGAAGCCGGAGCCGATGATTGCTCGATGGAAGAAGATGTTTATGTGGTTATCACAAAACCTGACGCACTAAATGAAGTGCGAGAATATTTATGCTCTAAATTTGGTGATCATAAGACAGCTAAGCTTTCATGGAATGCTCAAAATATTATTCAAATAGACTCACATGAACAAGCAGAAACATTATATAAATTTATCGACGCTTTAGAAGATAGTGATGACGTACAAAATATAATCGGTAACTTCTCACTATCTGAAGCGGTATTAAATAAATTAAAAGAGTAATTTTGTTATAGTACTATACATTTTTGATTTTTGAGTATTTATTTAATCGACTGTGAAAAAGTTGTTTTTTACCTTAAAGTAAAAATCGTCGTCACTCTTGAGCGAACGAAGTGAAGCTCAAGAGTCCAGATAAAATCTCTTACAGCTTTGAGTTACAAAAAATTTTAAAAGATTTCAACTGAACCCTCTCCATCAGCTGAAGCTGTTGACGAGGGTGATGCAAGACTTGATGTTTATGTAAAAATACATTGCAAGGTTTTTACCAAAAAATAGCATTTTTATGGATCAGAAAAGATACCAAATCTTAATTGACCTCGACTGTCTCTGGGCTAACTGAAGCAGATTCAAAAAGACTTGATAGCCCAGTTAAACTATTGGCGATGTAATCTTGACATTCTGTAGCATTATAAGCCACCATTTTTAGCAAAGGAATATCATTGCCAGAAACTGTTTTAAGAACAGTACCTAAGGATTTATCCATACCAATATTGCTTAGAAGCGTATGGTTAGATAATTGCCCCAGCAACGATTGAGTCATATCAGTTTGATTAGTAAAAAGCACATTATTTTTAGCAAAATATTTATTTACAAAACTACCTAAAAATATTGCCACTTGTTTCAAGCTATGGTCGTTTAAATCTTCATTGGCAGCTAGATTACATAAACTAATTTTACAAGCCATTTCTTTTAATATCGAATCTTTAGGTCTATTATCTACAGGAGAGTCAGAACCGGCTACAAGAGATATTGCTAGTAATGATGATACAACAAATTTACCGCATTTAAGAATAGTAGTACCTTCTTCTGATCCAGGAATCCACGAAAACACAACGCCAGCATCATAAATAGAAGATCCTACTCCAAACCATACTTTTATATGCCTAGTAACATGACTAAATCCCCCCCAAGAACCTGATCCTTCAGAATTTTCATCTTGAACATATTTACTAAATTTTTCTAAATATTCTTTTTTCTCTGGAGCAAATTTTGGTACATCGCTA
>CANDYO010000093.1 GCA_947424995.1 Rickettsiales bacterium
AATAGAATTTAAAACACCAAGGAGAAACTCATGTTACTAAATAGAAATACTAACAATAATAAGAAAGGAAATTGGCTTATTTTTCCAGCGCTTATTTGCATTTTAGCGATTATTCTTTTTGGTGCTAGAGATAAAATAAAAGAAGAGCTGCTTAAGTTTGCTGGTCCAGATAGAGCAGAAATAGAAAAAATTGTTCAAGAATTTATTGAAAAAAATCCTAAGGTAATTATTCATTCTCTCCAAGAAATGCAAAAGCGTGATCATGAAGAAATGCAAAAGCAAGCACAAATGAAAATTCATAATAAAAAAGATCAGTTGCAAAGTAAAGACAGTGCTGTCAATACATTTGCTGGAAATCCAAATGGCGACGTAGTTATTGTAACTTTTCTTGACTATCGTTGCGGTTATTGCAAGCATAGTAATAGCAGCTTAAAAGCTCTAATCAAACAAGATGCTAATGTTAAGGTTGTCTTTAAAGAACTTCCTGTTTTAGGGCCTCCTTCACAAAAATTAGCTCATACAGCATTGGCGGTTTATCTACTTGATCCTAGTAAATATATGGAGTTCCATAATGCTATAATGGATTCAAGAGATCCTGATGATAAGTTTGTTCAGGCAACTTTAGTTAAACTTAATTTGGATCCAGCGAAAGTTGCTGAACTAATGAAAGATCCTAGAGTTCAAAAAGAGTTAGATCAAGTTGAAGATTTAGCTGGTCAGTTAGGTGTACGAGGAACTCCTGCTTTTATCTTTGATGAAGAATTAATTCCAGGAACTATGGATACTGAAGCCATGTTAATAAAAGTAAAAGAAGTGCGTGCAGCACAAGCAAACAAGAAGTAAATAAGAACTTTTATGAAAAACAAATATTTAGTATTTTTATTCCTATTAATTTTAGGGGCTAACCTAGCATACGCTAGTGAAAAAAGCCCCACTATTATCAATGCAGAAATCTTTAGAGCAGCTCCATATGATATAACTTATGGTTTAGAAAATGCTCCAATTCAAGTTTTAGAATATTTTTCGCTAACCTGTCCACATTGCTCTAAGTTTTATGAAGATATTTTTCCTCTGCTCAAGAAAGAATATATTGATAGTGGAAAAGTTAGGTGGGTTAAGCGTTCTTTTATTACCGATGCTAATGCATTAAGTGGTAGTATGCTGCTTAATTGTGTTGATAGCGATAAAGAAGAGAGTTATTTAAAGATCCTATTTAGCAAGCAATCAAACTGGGCGTATCAAAAAGATGCGGTTGTTATTTTAAGGAATATTGCTAGTTTAGGCGGTATGAGTGGGCAGGATTTTTCTAAATGCATGAGCAATAAAGCGCGGGAAAAAACCATCATAAATACCAGCAATCAAGCCAAAGAAATCCTTAAAATATCTGGTACTCCTGCTTTTTATATCAATCAAACTAGTGTTTCTGTCTTCTCGCATAAAACTTTCAAAGAATATCTAGATAAGTTATTACTAGAAAAAAAGTAAAAAGCAGGAGTTTGTACTTTAAGACTCGTAACTTTGAAGCATGCTCATAATAAGACCGGCTAAACAAGTTTCCATGTTGGTTTGATTAAGTTCTTTTTCATTTTCTAAGGTTGCTGAACATTCGTCAATGGATGCTACTACTCTTTCTGATAAATCAGCTCTTAAAAGCTGTACCATTTGTGCTATTGTGGATCCAAGTTTTATTCCAAGTCTTACTCCTGGCATAATATTCTCCTTTAAATTTTTAATAGTTAATTAGATAAAAAATTATCTAAAGGCAATTAAACTAATAACTGATTAATAAATTATTAATTAGTAATGTTTTAAGGTAGATAATATTATATTTATTGCTAAGAGTTTATTAAATGTTGAGCTAAGCTTTTCTTTTGAATATTGAGGATAAAAAAGCTAATATCCTAGTTAAAAAGAATGATGTAATTAAAATAAGGAAAAAACATGAGAATTAATACTTTTTTACTAGAGAGAAACCAATCATTACATGAAAATATGGTTGATTATAATTTAGGTGATAGCGGCGCTCATCCGCTCTCTTTAAAAGATATTTTATCAGATAGTGAAATTGATAAATTATTATCTCTTTCACTTAGTTATGGTAATACTAAAGGTTCGAATGAACTGCGCAATGCAATAGCTATAAAATATGGTTGCAGCGCAGATGAAATATTAGTTACTAATGGCACTGCAGAGGCTAATTTTTTTGCAGCTTTTGCTCTTCTTGAGCCTGGTGATGAGTTTATTTATGTAGTGCCTAATTATCTTCAATTGCAAGGCTTAGCAGAATGTTTCGGGGCAAAGGTTCTTTTGGCTAGATTTGATTCAGCAATAGAAGATATTGCTAATCATTTATCCCCTAAAACAAAAATGATCGCTTTCTGTAATCCCAATAATCCTACTGGTCAAAATATGAGTAAAGCTAATATAGCCGCTATAATTAGCTTAGCTAGATCAGTGAATGCTTATTTGCTTATTGATGAGGTTTATCGTGAAGAGGGAATTTTTGGCGACATTCATACTAGTGTTTATGGTCAATATGAAAAAACTATTATTAATAGCAGTCTTTCTAAAGCTTTTGGACTACCAGGACTTAGACTTGGTTGGACTATTGGTCCAAAAGACTATTTAGAAGAAGTATCTATTCGTAAGGATTATACCACTATTGCGCCAAATATTATGAGTGATTATATAGCTACTTGTCTTTTATCTAACCAATCAAAATATTTGCAAATATTGGCCAAAAATAAAGCTATATTACAGCAGAGTTATCAGGTTTTTGAAAATTGGGCTCAAGAATTTAAAGATATTTTTGAATGGAAAAAACCTGAAGCTGGGGCGATGGTTTATATAAAATATTCATTGCCAATCACTTCTAAAGACTTGATGCAAAGAATCTTACAAGATAAGAATATTTTGATTGTAGCAGGTGATGATTATGATATGGAAAACCATATAAGAATTGGTCTTGGCATCGAAACAGATAAGCTAAAAATTGCTTTAGAAAAGATAGCAGAAGTGATAAGAGAAATTCGTAGCTAATATTTAATCAGCTACAATGCTATTTAAAAACTAGATTAGTTAGCTGTTTGTTGAGTAAGACTTTATTATTTTATCTCTGGCTTAAAGATAAGCACTTTTTTAATCCGACGGGGATCGCTATCTAATACTTCAAATACTAGTCCAGTAGATGTATGAGTTACTTTGCTGCCTTTTTCAGGTACATGTCCAGATATCGAAAGAATGAGCCCGCCTATAGTATCATATTTTTCGTGATCTTCTTCATTCAAGTGAATACCTAGTTTTTCTTCTAAAATTTCAATCTTAATTCTGCCGTTTGCTTCAAAATGCTGGTTATCTAGTTTTTTGAATTCTAGTTCAGCTTCTATTTGATCATGCTCGTCTTCAATTTTGCCAATAAATTTTTCTACTAAATCTTCGATGGTTATTAGACCATCTGCTCCACCTAATTCATCAACTACCAAAGAGATATGAGTACGAGTTTGACGCATTTTTTCAAGCAAAGCAAAAATTTTCATTGATGGTGATATAATTAGTAATTTGCGTAATATTTTATCAATTTCAAATTTTTGATGATCTTGCGGGTTTAATATAAAGGGTAAAATGTCTTTGATATTAATAAAGCCAATTATATTATCTAAAGCTTCCTTATATACAGGCATTCTGGTATGTCTTGTTTCTAAGAAAATTTTACTTATATCGGCTAGGTTATCATTGTAATCTACGGCCACGATATCTGTTCGTGGAATCATAATATCTTCAGCTTTAAAATTTTGATAAGCTATAACTTCAGGTGATACTGAATTATCCTGAAAATTAGAGTTGTTTTGTATATATCTATGCTTAGATTGGAAGAAAGAAAATAATCTATTTAGCATATTTGGGAATTTAGATTGCTGGTCTGACGGCATATATTTACCATAGCTCTATGTTAATTTATGATTTCATAAGGTGATTTAATATTGAAAGCTGAAAGTATTTCTACTTCAATGTTTTCCATTTCCATAGTTTCTTGATCAGACTGATGATCATAACCTAAAAGATGTAGAATACCATGAACTAGCAAATGAGCGAAATGATTGTTAAAGTCTTTTCCTTGCATTTGAGCTTCATCTTCAACTACTTTATAGGCAAATACTATGTCGCCTAACATTGCAAATCCATCAGGAAACTTCAAGTTATCTAATTCTTTCAAGGTTATATCTTGAGCAGGGAAGGATAAAATATTGGTAGCTTTATCTTTACCGCGATACTGAAGATTTAAGTTTTGAATAGAATCATTATCAGTTAGCATAACTGAAATTTCAGCATTTTTTATATACTTAGATAGTCCTGCTTTACGCAGTACTTCTTTAGATATTTTGATTGTTAGCTCAGTTAATTCTTCGATCTTTTTATTCCAAATATCATCCTGGACCTCAAAGTCTATATCGAGAGTGTAACCGTCTTTAGAATCACTAATGGTAAAATTTTTGTTCATTTGTGGATCGTAACATATAAATTGAAAAAAACAAGCCCTTTATATGTCTGTTTTTTTTCCAGTAATTATATAATGAGTTATGTAAGCTATTTTAGTAATATAATCACCAATTCTCTCGAAATTGCGAGCGATTAAAACAATATTAATCAAATATTTTGCTTCCTTTGGCTTGCTTAGCATTTCTTCTTGTAATAATTCCATGATTTGACTATAAAGATCATCAATTAATTCATCTTGCTTGCTAACTAAAACAGCAAGAGAATCGTCTAATCTATCGTATGCATCAATAGCTTCAGTCATTAGTCTTTCTAAATTTAAGATCATACTATAGAGCAATTGAACCAAAACAGGGTGAAGGTCAATAGGTAAATATTCAATCCGATGACTTACTTTTTTTGCTAAGTCTCCCATTCTCTCTAAAATAACAGCCAATTTTAAGGCTGCGATTACTTGACGTAGGTCTATGGCCATCGGTTGTCTTAAAGCAATCACATGGATAGCCAAACGTTCCGCTTGCGCGTCAAAATAATTGATTTTTTTATCGGTGGTATCTGCAAGTTCTGTAAAGCTTTTGCTAGGATCCTGAATCGCTTGTTTAGCAATAAAGATTAGATCTTTCACTAAGTTAGCCATACTAATGACAGAGCTGCGTAATTGATTTAATTCATTGTCATATGAATTGACTGTATGATTTTCCATAATTTTTTAGTTAGATTTTATTAGAGATATATTTAAAATATTCAGTTAAGATACTTGCATAAGTTTAACTAATTCTATAGATATATAATAGTCTTTTTTTTAAAATTAAGAGAAAAAATGCAAAATTTCACCATCGCCATAGCTTCTGACCATGCAGGTTTCGAATTAAAAGAGCAAATAATCAGCTATTTAAAGCAAAAAAAATATCAAATCACAGATTTGGGATGCTTTAGCAAAGAGTCAGTTGATTACCCAGATTATGCTAATAGATTAGTTGAGACTCTTAAAGATCAGCAAGTTTTAAGAGGAATCCTAGTATGTGGAACTGGAATTGGCATGAGCATCGCTGCTAATAGGTTTAATCATATCAGAGCAGCTTTATGTACTAATAGCCAAATGGCTAAGCTTGCTAGAGAACATAATGATGCCAATGTATTAGTGCTTGGCGCTAGAATAATTGATCAGCAGGCTGCTCTTGACTCAGTGCAAGTATTTTTAGATACCGAATTTACTGAAACCCGTCATCAGTTACGAATAGATAAATTGACCAAAGGAGATAAATAATGAGTAAATTTTTTGAAGATAGTTTAACTGTAGGTGACGCTGAGATAGCTAAATCGATTAATGATGAACTTCATCGTCAGCAAAATCAGATTGAATTAATTGCCTCTGAAAATATTGTCAGCAAAGCTGTACTTGAAGCTCAAGGCAGTATATTGACCAATAAATATGCAGAAGGTTATCCTGGTAGGCGTTATTATGGTGGTTGTGAATTTGTTGATCAGGTAGAAAACTTAGCTATTGAGAGAGCAAAGCAATTATTTAACTGTAAATTTGCTAATGTTCAGCCTCATTCAGGTTCACAGGCAAACCAAACAGTATTACTAGCTTTGGTTAAACCAGGTGATAAGATCCTTGGGATGTCACTAGCTGCTGGCGGTCATTTAACCCATGGAGCGGCACCAAATCTTTCTGGAAAATGGTTTGAATCTATTCAATATGGAGTTAAGCAAAGCGATTGTTTGATTGACTTTGATCAGGTGAGGGAACTTGCCCTATTACATAAGCCAAAGATTATTATTGCTGGTGGTTCTGCTTATCCTAGGACGATAGATTTTGCTAAGTTCAGAGCAATAGCGGATGAAGTTGGGGCTTATTTTTGGGTGGATATGGCCCATTTTGCTGGGCTAGTTGCGGCTAAAGAACATGAAAATCCTCTTGATTTTGCGGATGTAGTTACGACCACAACCCATAAAACTTTGCGTGGATCACGTGGAGGAATGGTGCTTACTAATAATGAGGAAATCGCTAAAAAAATAAACTCGGCGCTTTTTCCTGGGCTTCAAGGCGGTCCATTAATGCATGCCATTGCCGGCAAAGCTGTAGCTTTTAAAGAGGCGTTAACTCCTGAATATGTAACTTATATAAAACAAGTAAAAGAAAATGCTAAAGTTTTAGCTGCGGTGATGATGGATAGAGGTTTCGGGGTAGTGACCGGTGGAACTGATACTCATTTGCTTCTAGTTGATTTAAGCCCTAAAAATATTACCGGTAATGTTGCTGAAAAAACCTTAGAAGAAGCTGGGCTTACTTGTAATAAAAACTCGATACCTTTTGATTTGCAAAAACCAACGATAACTTCTGGGATAAGACTCGGCTCACCAGCTGGCACAACTCGTGGCTTTGGCGTGAAGGAATTTGAACTTATTGGTAATTTGATCACTGATGTTCTAGATGGAATAGCAGCAAATGACGAAGTTCACTTAAACCAAGTGATTAAAGCTACTGCAGGTGAAGTTAGTAAGTTATGCAAGGCCTTCCCGATATATTAGGGGGAGGGATTTTACCGATGCCGTCATCTTTGAACGAGCGCAAGCGATGTTCGAAGATCCAGTTGAATTCTCTTCGTAAGGCTTGGCTTGATTAGAGTTTTAAAGAGATTTAAACTGGATTCTCGGTCCAAGCTTTGCTTGAGCCAAGAATGACGAGACTGGCTTAATGACGATCGTTACTTTAGAATAATAACATTATTTTTTGGAATTATAACCTTATGGAATTTAGTATTTTCATTTTTATAAAACTGATAGCCCTCTTTAGCCTAGTGGGCTTAGGCTTCATTGCCCGTAAATATATAGAAATTGATAGAATCTCAATAGCTAAACTAGTGTTCTATATCATTGCGCCAATAGTTTTTGTGAATGCAATTGGTAAAATAAAGCCTGAACTAAGTCTGTTTGTTCTGCCTTTAATCACTGCTTTAATCTCTAGCATCATCGCCTTTAGCGTTTTTTACATCGCTAAATATCGCTTTGATGATTCAAATCGAGCAATCTTAGCCTTCGCTTCCGCTAATTCTAATGTTGGTTATTTTCTATTGCCGATAGTTTGGGAGATTTTTGATGAAGTAGCTGCCGGTATTTTTGTAGTCATGGTGCTGGGTAA
>CANDYO010000094.1 GCA_947424995.1 Rickettsiales bacterium
GGATATCCATGACTTGCTAAACTTAGGCTAATTAAACATGGCCATAATAATAGAAAAATACCTGCAGGTTGGTGCAACCTGATTAGCTTAAAATATGATTCAATATTTTTTGTTATTATTTTTGTCATCAGCTATATTCTGTTTTAATTTGCCATTTTGATAAAGATAGTAAGCTGATTGATAATAATCAATCGCCCGATTAATTAATTTTTGATCTAGGTCTGTTTCTTCTAATTGATTATTATCTAATAAATTATAAGTTTGTGCAACTTTTCCTGGTGATAAAGTGATTAATTTGCCATCTTCGATATAGCCAAGTTTTTGGTATGTAGAGATAAAGGCGTTATGATATTTTTTACTTAAGAGATCGTTGCCAAAAAATCTACTATTATAAGAAATATTTAGCAATCCTAAAATAGTAGGGGTAATATCTATTTGGCTAGCAAGCTTAGAGATAACCTGAGGTTTAATAATCTTAGGAGCATAAATAAGTAAAGGAATATGGTATTTTTCAGGAGGTAGAGCAATTCTTCCGCCACTACCTGCGCAATGATCAGCGGTAATAACGAAAATTGTATTATCAAACCATGGTTTATTGCGAGCTTCTTTTAAAAATTCTCCTAAAGCATAATCAGTATATTTTACCCCACCATGCCTACCAGCGCCTGAAGGAATATCAATTTTTCCATCTGGGTAGGTATATGGACGATGATTAGAAGTGGTCATTAATAAGGAAAAGAATTTTTGATTATTCTGATAAGATTTATCAGCTTGCTTAATTGCTTGAATATATAAGTCTTCATCGGAAATTCCCCAAACATTAGCAAAGCCAATTTCTTTCTCGGAAATATTATTACGGTCCCATATTTTAAAACCATTTTTAGAAAAAAAGTAATTCATGTTGTCGAAATAACCATAACCACCGTAAATAAATTTTATATCATAATTTTTTTGCCTTAAAATCGTAGCAATGGAAAATAAATTCTCATTGTTGCTTCTGCGAATTATTGATTGACCTGGAGTAGGGGGGATTGATAGAGTAATGGCTTCTAATCCTCTGATAGTGCGGGTTCCGGCTGCATATAAATTATCGAAATAAATACTATGTTTAGTTAAATCACTAATTACTGGAGTTAAGTTATCTACATCTTTTAGAAATCTAGAGCTTAAGCTTTCGACAGTGATAACAAAAACATTATAGTTATGAGGAGGTCCATTGGTTTCAACGTGACGTTCTAAAATTGTTGGATTAATTATTTTTTGGTTTTCTAGAGTAATATATTTGGATAAATCGATAAGGCTTTCTTCAGTATTACGAGTTTGATAAAAGCTTGAGTAATCAATAACGTTATGACGAAAAGCTGAAAATAAATTATAAAGCCCATTTTTACTGAGTTCGCTTAAGTAATTATTATCATTGATATCGGTGATTTTAGGATTATAAAAGAAAAAACTTAAAGTAGCGACAGCAGTGAAACATAAGAAAGTAGTAAATTTTTTCTTATAGGTTTTAATTATATTTAGTCTAGTTCTAATTACTTGATGGAGATAAGCATATAAGATAACTGAAACGAGTAGAAGAACAAAGAATATCAAAATGATAGGATATGATTCAACCACATTGCCTATTACTTCTTGAGTGTAAACTAAATAGTCAACTGCTATAAAATTAAATCTTGAACTAAATTCAAGCCAGAAAGTAAACTCAGAAATAATTAAAAAGGATAAAGAGGTGATTACCAGAAAATAGAAAAAATAAGTGATAGGCTTGAATATTTTATTTGGTTTATTCGGTAATATTAATGAAATTAGGGTAAATACAGCCATAATATAAAAAGACGTAACTAGATCATTTATTACACCTAAGCTTAATATTTGTATAAATTCTATAATACTAAATTCAATTTGTTTTTCATAAAGAGCAAAAACATATAAGACTATTCGACTTAAAGAATTGAATAATAAAAATAAAATTAAAAAAGTTGAGTTGAGCAAACCAAGGGCTTTAAAGGAAAATTTTTGTAACATATCGTTAATCTATCTCTTTGAATAAAAATCAGCTAACTGCTTAATATGACCTATTTCATGAAGCTGCATTCTACTATCTTTAAATTTAGTACCAAATGGGACTACAGCAGAAGTAAAGCCTAGCTTTACCGCTTCTTTAAGTCTAATTTCAGCGTGGCTTACTTTACGTATTTCTCCAGATAGACCAATTTCACCAAAAATAATTGCATTAGTGGGATTAGGAATATTCAATGAAGAAGATAGTAAAGCGCAAGCAACAGCTAAATCTGCCGCAGGTTCATTAATTTTTAAGCCACCAACTATATTTAAATAAACTTCTTTATCATACAAGTTTAACCCATAACGCACACTAAGAACAGCAATAATCATCGATAGTCGATTTAAATCCCAACCGACCACGGATCTTCTTGGGGTAGGAATATAAGAAGGTGCAATTAATGCTTGGACTTCTACTAACATAGGTCTGGTTCCTTCGATGCCTGCAAGTACACTCGAACCACTGGCTTTGCGCTCAGATGGAGATAGAAATAATTCTGATGGATTAAGCACTTCTCTTAAGCCCAATTCATGCATTTCAAAAACGCCTATTTCATTTATTCCACCAAAACGATTTTTTACAGCTCGTAATATTCTGAAGTGATGACCGCGCTCACCTTCGAAATAAAGCACTGTATCAACCATATGCTCAAGAACTTTTGGACCAGCGAGTTGACCATCTTTGGTAACATGGCCAACAATTAAGACAATAACCCCTTTCGATTTAGCAAAATTGACCAATTCATGTGAGCAAGCTTTTACTTGTGAAACTGTGCCAGGAGCTGAGTTAAAATCATTGGCATACATAGTTTGGATTGAGTCGATTACGATTAAGTCTAAATCAACGTCTTGAGTAATTAAGTTCATGATGTCATGAATATTAGTAGCTGATAATAACTTAACTGGTGATTCTGATAAGCCCAAACGTCTGGCGCGTAGCTTTATCTGCTCAGTTGATTCTTCACCAGAAACATAAGCGCAATTTAAATTATTTTTGCCTAGTTGAGAAACTAGCTGTAATAACAGAGTTGATTTACCAATGCCAGGATCTCCACCGATTAAAATGGCAGATCCTTTTACCAATCCACCGCCAAGCACTCGATCTAATTCGGATACTGAGGTTGGAATACGGCTATATTCATTAACATCGGCGGCAAGAGATTGGAAGGCTAGTTGACTAATTTCAGCGGCGGCCGCCAAAGCTTTTTTGTTAAATTTATTGGCAACTTCTTCTTGTAGGCTATTCCAATCACCACAATCTTCACAGCGACCAGCCCATTTATTATGAACGGCTCCACAGCTTTGACAAATATAACAAGTTTTAATTTTGGTCATGCAATTTATATTTAAGGTTAGAAATAGGCTTGGCTGTATTCGTTATCTATTATTATTTTACTTAAGCAAGGAGTTTTCTTCTCGCGTCGTCATTCTTGTCAAGCTTTAGCTTGACGAGAATCCAGAAAAGTTCTCTTAAAAACCTTGAGTGAGAGAATAAAGTAAAAGTTTTCAACTGGATCTTCGAACTTCACTACGTTAGTTCAAAGATGACGGCCGTGATTGTCGTGACGATCACACATATTTCATCACACCTGTTTAATTTCCTTTTCTTTAGCGGCTACTTTATCGTCAATTTGTTTAGTACAAGTATCCGTAATTTTCTGCACCTTATCGCTTAACTTTTTCAAATCATCTTCCGATATTTCTTTAGATTTTTCTGCTTTTTTAAGTAATTCCATATTATCGCGACGTAAGTTACGTATAGCAACTTTAGCTCCTTCGCCATATTTAGCAGCAAGCTTAGCAAATTCAGCTCTACGTTCTTCGGTTAAGCTTGGTAGAGAAATACGAATGGTTTGTCCTTCAGTTAAAGGATTAACCCCTAAATTAGCATTAGTTATAGCTTTTTCTACTGCTTTAATGGTTTCTTTATCCCAAACTTGAATAGACAAGGTACGAGCATCTACAGAGCTTACGGTAGCCACTTGACTGATTGGCATTTTACCGCCATAAACTTCAGCAATAAGAGGGTCAATTAAGCTGGTTGAAGCTCTCCCTGTTCTAATTCCACTTAACTCATGATCTAGAGTAGCAATGGTTTTTTTCATTTTGCCTTCAAGATCGCTAACTAATAATTCACCGGACATTTAATTTCTCCTAACTTATAATTGTATATTTGCCTTCACCAGCTGCAACTTTAGCAAAAGCATCTGGTTCTTTTATAGAAAATACCACTATCGGTATATTATTGTCTTTAGCTAAAGCAATAGCTGAAGTATCCATAACTTTTAAATCTTTAGTCAGCACGTCTTTATAGCTTAAATGCTCAAAATGAGTAGCTTCAGGATTTTTCTTTGGATCTGCTGAATATACTCCGTCAACTTGAGTACCTTTGAATAAGGCATCACAATTCATTTCGATAGCTCTTAAAGTTGCTGCTGTATCAGTGGTAAAAAAAGGATTACCAGTACCGCCAGCGAAAATAACTATTCGTCTTTTCTCCATATGACGAACAGCTCTACGACGCACATATTGTTCGCAGATAGTGGTCATTGGGATAGCAGATTGAACGCGGGTAGGGACGCCCATTGATTCTAAGCAGCTTTGCAGAGATAGTGAGTTAATCACGGTAGCGAGCATGCCCATATAATCAGCGCTTGCTCTTTCCATTCCTTCGGCGGCAACTGAGACTCCGCGGAAAATATTCCCTCCACCAACTACTAAGCATAGTTCGTAGCCTTGTTCATGGACCAGTTTAATATTTTCACAGATAGTGCGGACAGTATTTAAATCAATGCCGAAAGGTAAATTACCCATCAAGGCTTCACCAGATACTTTTAATAAGATTCTTCTAAATTTATGTTTTATCATTTATGGATGCTGTTTACTTTTATCATTTGCACAATAGCCATAGCATAAACTGGATGTTAATCTAAATCAAGAATCAATTGAGAAGATATATTGCTATATTTTAAGTTGTCAAAAATGCAATTGTTGACGATTTCTCACAAATGCGTAAATTAGAAGACAAATTGGAAGATAAAAAACTATAATGGATAAAAAATATATTATCGATTCATCAGCTTCTTTAGCGGCAATATATGATGATAATTCGATATTTGAATTTAAGAAATATATGCCATCTTCAGTGATGCATATAGTTAGTTTAAGTGAAGTGATTGCTGTTTTATTGCGCGATGGAATGGAAACTGCGATGACGTTCGTAACTGAAAAGGTGAGTTTTACCAGTGATAACTCATGCCCTTCTAAAACTGGCTAAAGAATTTTTCCATGTCAGTGAAAGCTTCCTTTACGCTATAATTATTATGACCTACATCTGGATAGATGATCAATTTTTTAGGTTGATGAGCCTTAGCGAATATTTTTTCTGAATGTTGATATGGTACTACTGTATCTTTATCGCCATGAATTATCAATAATGGCTGATTAATTTTATCAATATTATCCAAAACCTTAAAATCATCTTTGGTTAAAAGTTGAGTAGGAAGAAAAGGATAAATTTCTCCGGCTCTATCAGCGATAGAGGTATAAGGGGTGATTAAAAATAATCCTTTAAATTTGTGTTCAAGAGCCATTTGAGTGGCAATACCAGTGCCAAGTGATTCACCTACGATAATAGTTTTATCTAAAGAATAATGTTTATTTTGAAGAAAATTAATTGCAGCTCTAGCATCTAAAAATAAACCTTCCATGGTTGGCGAGCCTTCGCTTTTTCCAAAACCACGCCAGGCAGGAATAATAAAACCATAACCCATTTCGATTAATTCTCTAAGGTGAGAAACTCTATCTTCAAGATTACCGCTATTTCCATGTAAAAATATGATCATTTCTTTATTTGTTTCTGCTGGATGAAACCAAGCTTGTAGAGCTATATCATCTCGAGTCACTAACGTAATTTCTTCAGTATTATCAAGCTTATAATATCTAAGTTCATGAACTTGTTTGTGAGGATGATAAAGCATATCACGCTGCTTAACATATATTATAGCTACTAGAAAAAGATAAGCTAAGCCTAACGATATTAATATAATTTTGATTATCTGCATATATCCTGGTTAATTTTATAATTCTATTGCGCTGTTGCTACGTATAATAGTTTTGTTAGCTGGTGGTGTTTTTGAAGCAAAAGGATCTACATCTTTTACTCCTTTTAATTTTCCAGCAGCTGGGTTTGCCCGAACGATATTAGTTCTTTTACCTTCGCCTTTTTCATATAGTAATGTTTGCTCGCCTGCTTGTATACTAATTACTTCGAAGCCATTACTGGTTTCTTTTTGAATCGGTGGGAGCATACAAGTAGCTTTGCCCCCTGGAGTAATCTTAAAAGGTTTACCATCTTTTATTTGATAGGTGACTTGATATTCTGAGTTACCTTCATGGTTAGGATCATCGAAGACAATAGTTGTGACTCCATCTTTTATCACCGGTTCTTTTGCTAATTTAAATGGTTTAGCTTCTGATTCTTTTATACTTTTACCATATTCAGTTTGAGCTGCAGTATAAGTTGCAGCTTTTGTTAATCTATTTAGCTTAACCCCTGAAGCCGGCTGTTGTTGTTGCGCTTGTTCTTTTTTTTCTGTAGGTTCTGGGTTTTGTTGAGTTGATTGCTGCTGCATTTGTTCTTTACTTTCTGCAGATGTCGAGTTTTGTAGAGCTGGTTGTGATGATCTGGTTTCTTCTTTTTTTCTTTTTTCAGTCTCTAGTTGTTCTTCTGCTGCATGATCAATTGTTTGAGATTGCTGTTTTTCCGGATTTGATTGTTGCATTTTTTCACCGTTTTGTTGTTGCTGATATTGTCTTTGCATAGCTAACATTTCAACTTCGGTTTGAAGATATTCGTCCGGATATCTAGTAAGCTTACGGGCAATAAATCTAGAAATATTGGCAATAGGTGCCCATGGACCATCACGTTTACCAAATAAAGCATCAACTCCTCCTTCTACCATAAGAACAGCACCTACAAAAATACCGAAGCCTGGAATTGCTAGAGCAGTTCCTACCGCCATAGCTTTGATGCCGTCAGATTTATATTCCAGACGTTTTTGTTCATCAGCAACAAAAAAACTTGCAGCATAAGTTAGAGCTCCAGCGCCCGCGATAACTACTCCCAACCAAGGGGCGGTCAATAAACTTACGAACCCTATACCAAATTTTGCTATTCCTTCTGCTCTAGCATCATCTTTTTCTTTTTGTTTGAGATCTTCGGGGAGATTTTCGATATCTATTGCCATTGGTTGTTGCTCTTTTTAAAAATTTATTGTTTTGTTTATGTATATTTTTATTATAGTCTTAGTGTAGAAAACTGTTGCATGAGCTAAAATCGCACTAAAAATATACTAGGTCGTCATATATGGACGCCGCGGTGAATGCAATAAAAATATTTCAACAAGCTCAGACTTTTAGGACTAATAGAAGCGGTCATATATTCGGTATCTAAGTACCATAATGGTTTCTGCATTCTGTTGGTTCTACCCTGG
>CANDYO010000095.1 GCA_947424995.1 Rickettsiales bacterium
GATTCAAAATTTTATATTTTTAAGTATATGCACAAGTCAAATATTATTAAAAAAGATGTTTATATAGCTTGGTTTATATTGGTAATTTTTTACTTATATCAATATATATTACGTAGTTCTCCAGGAGTGTTGATTGAAGAAATTCGTCAGGAATTCAGTATGAATGCTGATGATTTTTCTTTAATGGGATCAATGTATTATTACGGTTATTCGTTAATGCAAATACCTTTGGGAATTATAATAGATCGGTTGGGTATTCGTAACACGGCTCTTTGCTCCATTTTTCTTTGCGTAGCTGGAACTTTCTTGCTAACGATGACTCAAGTGCCAGTGATTGCTTATTTGAGTAGATTAATTGTAGGGATAGGGGCTGCTTCAGCTTTTATGAGTTCGATTAAGCTTGCTAGCGACTTTCTTCCTAGGTCAAGTCAAGGTTTCGTTATTGGGGCCACTCTAACCTTTGGAGCTATTGGAGCGCTCATTACTGGAGCTCCATTGAATTATTTACTTAGTCAATTTGATACTTGGCAAGCTTCTTTCATCGTTTTTGCTATAGTTGGATCAATTATATTGTTACTCGCTTATATCTACTTACCAAAAATTAAAAAAGAGCCAAGCTTAGAAGAATTTGAAGATAAAAATATTGGTCATGATTTATTAAAGATAGTGCGCAATAAAAATATATTGATATATGCAATTATAGCTATTGGTTTATATGCGCCTTTATCAGTAATGGCTGACCTATGGGGTACGGCATTTTTGGTAATTAAGTTTAACTTAAGTAGGGAAACAGCTAGTCCTATTTTAATGAATATCTATATTGGTATGGCAATTGGTAGCGTTGCGCTGCCATATATTGCAGAGAAATATAAAATCATGGATAAGATTATTCAATTTTCAGCTGTGACTTTATTGTTGTTGTTCTCGATATTGATTTATAGTACAGCTTTGAGCAACATGAGTTTAGTGGTTTTATTGATATTAATTGGTTTCTTTTGTGGCGCTGAAATGCTCTGTTTTACTGCAGCGCTGCGCTATACTAGCTCTCACACTTCTGGACTAACTATTGGAGTGGTTAATACTTTTAATATGCTAAGCGGCGCTATCATGCAGCAAGTTATAGGTGGTTATTTAGATTATTCTTGGCAAGGAGAATTAAATAATCAAGGCCTAAGAACCTATTTTATGAAAGAGTTTGTTGAAGCTTTCTCAATTTTAGTTATTATAATAGCTATATGTGCAATTATTGCTTTATTTGCATTAAATAACAAAAACAAAAGATACGTATAATATAAATGACAAAATTTTTAGCTAGTATAGGGAAAGCTGTTTTAGATTTTCTTTCTGAAACAGGAAAGTTAAGCATTTTTTGCTTTTCAGCTTTTATAAATTTATTCCGTCGACCTCTTTATATAAAGGCTATTATGGCGCAAATGATAGAGATAGGCTATTATTCGCTCCCAGTAGTAGGCTTAACTGCTATTTTTACTGGAGCTGTGCTGGCGCTTCAAAGTTATGATGGTTTTTCTAGAATGGGTGCGGAGAGTGCAATTGCTACGGTGGTGGTTTTATCTATTACTCGTGAACTAGGTCCAGTTTTAGCTGGTTTGATGGTAGCGGGAAGAATAGGGGCCTCTATTGCCGCTGAAATCGGAACTATGCGGATTACTGAGCAAGTCGATGCTTTAGTAACTTTATCAACAAATCCAATAAAATATTTAGTTACTCCCAGAGTTATTGCGGCAATAATCATGTTACCATGTTTAGTGGTGGTGGCTGATATTATTGGAGTAATGGGTGGGTATCTTATTTCAATATATCATTTAGGTTTTAGCTCAGATGTTTATTTAGAGGATACTTTTAAATATTTAGAACAAAGAGACGTTGTTTCTGGTCTCGTTAAATCTTCGGTATTTGGCTTTATTATCGCAATTATCGGTTGTTATAACGGTTATTATTCAGATAAAGGTGCGCAAGGTGTAGGTAGTGCAACAACCAATGCAGTAGTAGTTTCATCTATTTTAATATTATTATCCAATTATTTATTAACCAGTATATTTTTAAAGTAAATGACAGATAAAATTATCATAAAAGGCTTATCTAAATCTTTCGGCAGCAAATGTGTGCTAAATAGTTTAGATATTGAAGTACGTCAAGGTGAATCGCTGGTTATTATCGGAGGTTCTGGGTCTGGTAAATCAGTATTGATTAAAAACATAGTTGGTATCTTAAGACCTGATTCAGGTTCTATTCTGATAGATGGTATGGAAATGACCAACTTAAGCGAAAAAGAATATAGTAAAGTTCTGCAAAAATTTGGTTATTTATTTCAAGGTGGCGCTTTATTTGATAGCTTGCCAATATGGAAAAATATTGCCTTTGTTCCTTTGCAAACTCATCAATGCAGTAAGCAGGAAGCAAGAAAATTGGCAATAGATAAACTTGAGTCAGTAGGTCTCGATGAATCTGTAGCGGATCTTTTTCCAGCTGAATTATCTGGAGGAATGCAAAAAAGAGCAGCATTAGCGCGAGCAATTGCGCTTAATCCAGAAATTATTTTCTTTGATGAGCCCACTACTGGCCTTGACCCAATAATGTCAGCTATTATCAATGATTTGATTAAGAAAAACTCTAAGCAATTGGGTGCTACTACCATTACGATTACTCATGATTTGATCAGCGCAGCTCATATTGCTGATAGAGTAGCAATGATATATGAAGGGAAAATTATTTGGCAAGGGCCTATCGACCAGTTACACAAGTCTGGTAACCCTTATGTTGAACAATTTGTTAATGGATCAGTTAATGGTCCTATAAAAATTAAAATACAGGATCACTAATCAAGTAGAATAAATTATGGTTGAGTCGTTAATTATATTAATAGCTGTTGTTGTGTCTTTGGTGTTTGCTTGTTTGCTTTCGGCATCTGAAACGGCTATCACCGCTATGTCCACAGCTAAAATCTATAAACTAAAAACAGATGGTAATAAAAGAGCTGTAATAATTAGTAAACTTAGAGAAGATAAAGAGAGCTTGATTAGCACTATTTTATTGGCTAATAATGGTTGTAATATTCTAGCTTCTACTATGGCTACCGCATTTTTAATCAAGATGTTTGGTAGTGAAGGGGTAATATATGCCACTTTAATTATGACGGTTCTAATTATTGTCTTTGCTGAGGTGTTACCTAAAACATATGCTATCTCAGATCCTGAACGAGTTGCTTTAAAATTTGCTTATCTTTTGCGGGCTACTGTAATGGTCTGTCGTCCAATTATTAGATTGATTAATAAGTTTGTTGATTTAATTACCTCAAAATTTAAGATGGAACATGCTCATGGGAACCTAGTTTCTCCTACTGAAGAAATAAAAGGAACTATTGACTTGCATCATGAACAAGGCTTAGTTGATCATAGCGATAAATACATGCTTGATGGAGTATTTTATCTTAGTGAAACTAGCGTTGCTAAAGTGATGACTCATCGTAAAAATATGCAAAGCATTAATATCAGTTTAGATATCAAAGAGATTTTAGCTCAAGTTAAAACTATTGGTCATACCCGTATTCCAGTATGGAGAGATAAGCCAGATAATATCATTGGGGTTCTATACACTAGGGAGTTATTGCATAACCTATTAATGGAACAAGATATTAATAAAATAAAGATCGCTGATTTAATTAATGAGCCAATGTTTATACATGAAAACACAGCTTTAGATGAGCAATTAACAGAATTTAAAACTCGTAAAACCCGTTTTGCGATTGTGATTGATGAATATGGTGATATTAAAGGTTTAATTACTTTGTCGGACATATTAGAAGAAGTGGTTGGGCATATACAAGATGAGCATGATCATGAAAAAAATGAGATTATTTGGCAAAATAATCATTGTGTAGTTAAAGGCGATATAACTATCAGAGATATTAATCGTGAATTAAATTGGCAGATACCTGATAATGAAGCGAGTACCATCGCTGGTCTGCTTATTCATGAAGCAGAAAGAGTTCCTGATGTTGGAGAGAATCTAATATTTTATGGATTTAGCTTTACTATTTTAGCTAAAGAGTTCAATCAACTTACTAATATAAAAATAGAGAAAAATGTTTGAGTATAGATGTATGAAAAAAATCATTGCCTTTATATTCATTACTTTTTCATCATTTTCAAGCTTCGCTCTCAGTTATCAAGAATATATATTGCTCCATAATTCTAATTTATGTAGCAATTATTTTGATTACTTCGAACAAAAACATAATATTCCAAAGCATTTATTACGCTCTATATCAATAATAGAGACTGGTCGTTGGCATTCTAAAGCTAAATTTTATTTCCCTTGGCCATGGGCTGTTAATCAAGGAGGGAAGGCCTATTATTTCGCCAATAAAAATGAAGCGATTGTAGGGGTAAAGAAAATGCTAGAGAAAGGGCTTACCAACATAGATATTGGTTGTATGCAGATCAATCTCCATCACCATCCAACTGCTTTTCTCAACTTAAATCAAGCTTTTGAACCTCAAGATAATATTGAATATGCTGCTCTTTTTTTGAAAGGTCATTATCAGCAGTCAAGTGATTGGAAAAAGGCAGTAGCTTATTATCATTCGCAAGCAAAAATAGGTCTAACCTATGCAGCTAAAGTGTTTAAGATTTGGTCAGATTATAGCGATAATAAAACTCACTATAATTATTGCACATCTAATATGGGTGACTTGGTTTCATGCAACAACTTAGATGCTATAAGTACATATTCGGCTGCAAATGCAAAAGAAAAATTGTCTTTCTATCCGCAAAATGCTACTAATAATATGAAGGTTTCTTCAGTTAAACCACGCAAAGAGTTAAAGCGCTTGAAGAGCGCCATGATACCTTATTCAATTAATGGTGAGCTTAACTAAACTTAAGTAGAAAAAATATATGCAAGTTAATAAAAATACTATCAAATCGATTGCTAAGAATATTACTCGTGATGTTCCTGGGGCTGTAAAGTATGCAGGACTTCAGCTAAGATTAGTAGCTAGTTTAATCGATTGTACTTTGATAGGTATCTTATTTTTGCCATTGTTTGCTTTCACTAGTAGTATTATTTATAACGGTGTTTTGCCAGCTGAAGTTATAGCTCAGGCAATTCAAGATATGGAGGTCTTACAAGAGCAAACTGGTCAACCTATAAGTTTAGCGCAATTTATTAGTAATAATGAACAGCTTAAAGTCTATTTTTTTAATGAAAATGGTTTAATTAGAGTAATTATAGATCAATTATTTCAGATTTTTGTTTTGTGCGCTACCATCATATGTTTTTGGTTTAAAAAGCAGGCTACTCCTGGTAAGATGTGTTTATCCATAAAAATTGTAGATGCTAAAACACTTGGGAAGCCAAGCCGTAAGCAATTAATAATCCGACTATTTGGTTATGTTATTTCAGTGTTACCAGCCCTTTTAGGGGTGATATGGATTGCTTTTGATTCAAGGAAGCAAGGTTGGCATGATAAAATGGCAAACACTTTAGTTATTGTAGAGAAAAAAAAGAAATAAATGCGTAAAATTTTCATCCTAATCAGTTGCTTTATTGTTAGTGTTTTCGTTCTCTTTATGGGTTATGATTTGATTTTTAAAGGAAGAATGCATATGAATAATTTTTCTAAAGCCCCATTAGATAATGTGCTAAGGCAAGACATGATTAAAAAGAATATTTGGTCTCCAAGTTGTCCAGTTTCTTTAGATCGTTTAAATTTGCTCAAAGTATCTTACGTTGATTTCGATGGTAATGAACATCATAATGGTTTGCTTGTGGTGCATGATGTTGTTGCTGATCATGTTTTATCAATCTTCAAAATACTTTATGAAAAAAAATTCCCTATTAATAGTCTGAATTTAATTAATGAATATAATGGTAATGATGAGAAGTCGATGGAGGTAAATAATAGCTCTGCTTTTATCTGCAGACCTATTCAAGCTACTGGAAACTTATCAATCCATTCATATGGTTTAGCGATAGACATTAATCCTCAGCAAAACCCATATTTATTGACTAAGTATGAAGTAGGTAAGACAAAAGTAGAAGTTTTTCCACCTCAAGGTATGGAATTTATCAATCGTAAAAACGTTAGAGTTGGGATGGTTGAGACTGTAATTGATGATAATAGTCATGATAATGTGATTCATATTTTTGATAAGCATGGTTTTTCTGTATGGGGAGGGAATTGGAATGATCCAATCGATTGGCATCATTTTCAAGTTACTCGTGAACAAGCAGAAACTATCGCTAAGTTATCCTATGAAGATGGTGTTAAGTTTTTTAATAAGCTAACTGAATCACAAGCTATGGTTACTAATCAACAGGGTAATAATTAGTAGATTGCGCTATTAATCAAAGCTAAATGAGGCCGTCATTCTTGCTGGTAGATTTAGCTACCGGCAAGAATTTAGATTAAATCTCTTGAAAACCTTCAGTTACTGAGTTCACTAAAAGATTTCAACTGGACATTCGTCACTCCTTAGTCTATGGCTAGAGAACGAAGGTAACTGCATCGTGTTTACACTATTCTCTTAATGACATTCTGCATGTGCAAAAGCCATTTCGCCAGCAAATCCATTGGCGTTATTATACATATCTACGTTACCATTGAAATCAGTGCAAATTTTTAAGCAACTTTCAACTGCTGCATTGGCGCCATACATAGCTTTATATAAATTATTATTTGCTACGCATTGATTAAATGCAGTGTCTACTTTGTTAACTTGTAATAAATGAGCATTTTGTGCTGCTTTATGATTTGTTTGGCTAATTAGATCCAATATTTTAGCTGGTCTAGCCGCTATTTCATCTCGAGAGTTTCTTGCTGCTGAAATGTTATTTCCGAATCCCATAATATTTACTCCTTATTTGTATTAGAAAAAATAATCCTAAAATAGTTACCCAGATTAGGATTATTTCTTTTCTTTAGCTGAATTAGCCTTCGCATACTGCAAGTGTGTATGCCATATCACCAGAGAAGCTATGTTTATCGTTAAAGTTTGTAGTAGCGTCATTAAATGTATTGCAAGCTACTTTACAGTCTTCGTATGCTGGAGAAGTATATTGAGAAGTAAGTTTTTCATTTCTAACTTCACAAGCATGATATTCGGCTACTAATTTTAAAGCCTCAACATTATGAGCTAATTGGCCGTTTTCATGACGTAACTGAGCTTCATTAGCAAGGTGCTTAAAAAATTCAGCATTAATAAAGTTATGATGAGCTACGTTAGCAACGTGAGTTGCTTTTTGTGATGGAGCTGCATCAAATGTTGGCGCGCTAGCTAATGTTGCTTTTTGTGTTACGAAAGCTTCATGCTTTGCTTGGAATATACTATCTGTCATAATTAATCTCCTTAAGATTATATTAAATTTGTTTTATACTTTAAATTAGATTAGGTTAATAAGTTAACCATATATATAGTTATATCAGTAATATATACTTGCAACAACCTTTTTAAATATTTTTATTAGATT
>CANDYO010000096.1 GCA_947424995.1 Rickettsiales bacterium
CTATCAACCGAATCATTACTTAAAATTTCCGCCATTAGGTTATTATCTTGGTTATTCATCTTAATCCCTAGATCAAGTACCATTAACTTAAATAAGTCATAAAGCTTCTGATCGCTCAACTCTTCAATTAGATGGATATTGGTTAGATTATTTAATAAATCATATTGCTTTATTTGTTTTAAATAGCTATTTCCTAGCTCAAATAGACCATCTTCTCGTTCTTTTTTTGTTTGTTTAATAACGTTTTTAATTTTATTATCTAATTCAATATTAATGTCATTTAAGGCTGGTAACTTATTTTGTTCTTTTTCCACGATTTTTTTACTTCCTTGCTATTAACAATTCAATAATGTGCATTTATATCTATTTTTAGTGTAAATAAAGTAATGGCAAAATCAAGACAATTGATTATATAAAGCTTTCAAAGAGAATAATTGAAGTAAAGATGTAGTATGTTTTTAGCAGATCAGTATATCGAGTGATACCAAGTAAAGCTTGGTCCCTAGGATGACACGTAACTTATTTATTGCTAGCCTTGTAACCGAAAAGGTGAGCACATACAGAAATGACGCGCTAAATATTTATCAGCGATTAGATTTGGTATTAAGCGTGAGCATGAGCATGATTAGTAAATCTCACAATTATAGTAACATAGTCCAACATTAATTTCACCAATAGAGCAGCTAAGAGTATTGTGTGCTTCTTGATTATAATTTCCAACTACATATTCTAGTGTACATTGTTCAACGCATGGAGTAAAAGACAGATCTAGCTTCGTATAACAGTGTTTTACTGCTTCAACAACGGATTGATCATTAATTCGAGTTTTGCATACCAGAGACTCTGAAAAACATTTTTTTAAATTTTCTCTATTTTCTATACTATACATAAATTTAAGTTCTTTAAAACAAAGTTAGTAAATATCAATCCACAAAAAAGACCATATAAGAAATATTAAGAAATGTCAATAATATTTATTTATTTTTTAACACTTAGGTAATGTTATTTATTGTTTTACCTTGAAGAATATTTTTAATCTGACGATTGAGTCTATTTTGAATAAATTTAGAAGATTGGTTTTCTAGTTTTTCATTAGCCTGCTTAATTATTTCTAATTTATTTTTATGAATTGCAGTATCTAATGAAGCAATCAATAGCTCTAATTCAATTTTCTCATTAGCGGTTAATAAGTCTCCATCTTCTTCGATAGCTTTATTCAAATTAGTGATATTATCCTGTGCATTCATCCTAGTTTCAGCAAATTTTTTAAGCTTAATATCTTGCTCAGCGTAAATATAGGATTTCTCAAGCATATCTTCAGCTTCTTTAGCACTTAAGCCATAGCTAGGTTTAATCTCAATATCCTGCCTAGTGGCGGTTGTCTCTTCTTCTGCCGAAACTGATAGAAGCCCATCTGCATCCATGTTAAAGGTTACCTTCACTTTAGCCGCTGCAGCTTTCATTGGTGGTATATTTTTTAGCTCAAATTTAGCGAGCGACCGACAATCTGCTGCCATTTCCCGCTCACCTTGAACAATATGAAATTTTATTCCAGTTTGTCCATCTTGATGAGTAGTGAAATATTTGGTAACACTTAAGGGAATAGTTGAATTCTTATGGATAATTCTTTCGTTCATTCCACCCATCACCTCTAAGCCGATAGAAAGCGAGGTAACATCTAATAATAAATTATCTGAACCATGAACTAGGGCATGGGCTTGGGCAGCAGCTCCCATTGCTACCACTAGATCTGGATCTATATTATCTAACGGCTTTTTAATAGCTTCAGTGATCATTTGTTTTAACAAAGGAATACGAGTAGAACCACCAACTAATACCACTTCTTTAATTAAGCTTGAATCAATTTTACTTTGACTAATAGTTTGCTTAACTATTTTGATAGTCTTATCGATAAATGGCTTAATTATCTGCTCAAATTCAGCTTTGCTCAGCGAATAATTATCATCATTCCAAAAATCTTGTTCACTTAAAGTTTCTTTAGCTTCTTTAGCGAGATAATATAACTCCTTCGGTAATTTTAAATATTTACTTAAAGCATGGTCAATATCATCACCGCCCAAATTAACATCACCACCAGTAGCTAAAACTTGAAAGACACCTTTTTGCATTCTTAAAATTGAAACATCAAAAGTTCCACCACCAAAATCATAAATAAAATAAATTCCTTCTGCCTCATTATCTAAGCCATAAGCTAAAGCTGCTGCAGTTGGCTCATTAATTAAACGAAGTACTTCAATCCCTACAAAACTTGCGGCCATTTTGGTTGCTCCCCTCGCCCCATCATCAAAATGAGCTGGCACGGTGATAACCGCCTTGGTTACTTTTTCTCCTAAATAACTTTCTGCCTGCTCTTTAAGATGAGCTAGAATTTGCGCTGAAACTTCTATTGGAGTTAATTTTTGCCCAGCAATGCTCAAGCTAATTTCTTTAGAATCTTTAGTAGCTTCAATAGGAAATAATTCAGCAAGATCACTATTTTGTAGTTCAATTGAATTTTTACCCATTAATCGCTTAATTGATTTAATCGAAGCTTCACCTTCTCTACCGATAAATACTTGATCATTATCATAAGTAACAATAGATGGAACAATAGGCCCTAGAGCTTGGATCTTACCGTTTACATAGCAAGCAACGACTGAATTGCTAGTACCTAAGTCTATTCCTACAGCATAATTGTTATCATCAGAAATCTTAGATGCTTGTGGTTCTGAAATTTGAATGAATTTTGCTTGGTTTTTCATTGATCCCTTGAATTTAATTGATCGATAATTTTGTTTAAATATTGTAGCTTTACCATAGCATGCGCAGCGAGTTCAAATTCGTTTTCAGCATAATGCTCTTTAAAATCAGTCCAACATTCTGCACTTTGCTGACTGATTCTCTCTCTAATAGATTTTAGCTCATCTGAATTTGCTTCCATAACTTCTTCACTTAATTCCAGCATATCATTGAGCATAATGGAATCAGCAATAAAATTAGTCTCTTCTCTATTAATATGGATATTATTTAAGGACAATAAATATTCAGCTCGCAGTTTATCATCAGATAATATTTGATAAGCTTTATTGAGGGTGGAAGTAAATTCAAGCGCCTGCATTTTTTCAGCATGCGGTTTATTAATCACTTTATCTGGATGAAAAACTTGTTGTAGCTTAATGTAATTTTGATATAATTCTTCCTTATTTACATCAAAATTTAACTCTAAATTCAGTATGTTAAAATAATTATCTAAAGCTTTAGACATGGAAAGATTCTCCACATCCACATTTACCTTTTTCATTAGGATTGCTAAAGACAAAACCAGAAGACAATTCTTCTTCCACATAATCCATCTGACTACCTAAAATATAAAGCATAGCTTTTGGATCAATCAATACTTGTACATCTTTCTGATTGACGACAGCGTCAAATTTATTGATATCATCAGCATATTCTACTTTATACTTAAGTCCTGAACAACCTTTAGTTTCAATTAGAATCCTAATACCTACCGAAGGCTTTCCTCGTTGATCTAGCAAAACCTTAATTCGCTCGGCAGCACTATCAGTGATGATTAGTGGATCTCTAGCCATTATTTTTTTCTTGTTTCTTGTTATAATCAGCTACTGCAGCTTTAATTGCCTCTTCCGCTAAGATAGAACAATGGATCTTTACTGGTGGTAATGATAATTCTTGCGCAATTGCAGTATTGGTAATATCAGTAGCGGTTTTGATATCTTTTCCTTTTAGCCATTCGGTTGCTAGTGAACTTGCGGCTATAGCTGAACCACAGCCAAAAGTTTTAAATTTTGCATCTTCAATAATACCATCTTTACTTACTTGAATTTGCAATTTCATCACATCTCCGCAAGCCGGAGCTCCAACCACTCCAGTGCCCACATCATTACTATCTTTAGGTAATGAACCCACATTACGTGGGTTCTTGTTATGGTCTAAAACTTTTTCACTATATGCCATTATCTTCACTCCATTTTTCTATTATTGTTGTTATCACTATACGCTATATATTTGCAATGCCGTCATTCTTTCTCGAAGGCACTGCGTTATCCCTGGCAAGCTGCTTAAAAAGCATCGCTGACCGGGGATCTAAGGAGTTTATTCCCTCATGAGATCCTCGGTCTCAAGCGCTGTAAAAGCGCTTGAGACCGAGGATGACGCATAATACCTAAAAATATTAATGGGTAGCCCATTGTATTGTCTTAAGATCAATACCCTCTTGAGCCATTTCCCATAATGGACTCATATCTCTTAGTCTTTGAATATTCTTTTTAACTATATCTATTGCTATGTCTATTTCTGTTTCTGTTGTAAAACGCCCTATTCCGAATCTTATTGAAGTATGAGCTAAATCTTCATCAACCCCCATTGCTCTAAGCACATAAGATGGCTCTAGTGACGATGAAGTACAAGCTGAACCTGAAGATACCGCTAATTCTTTTATCGCAATAATCAATGATTCCCCTTCTACATAAGCAAAGCTTAAATTTAGATTACCTGGATAGCGCAAAATTTGATCACCATTTAAATATACATTAGCAATACTACCAACTATTGCATTGTAGAACTTATCTGATAAATATTTTATATGCTGATAGTCTTTTTCCATTTCATTACTTGCAAGCTCTGCAGCTTTACCAAGTGCAACTACTAGAGGTGTTGGAAGGGTACCAGATCTGAAACCACGTTCTTGCCCACCACCATTAATAATCGGCTCTAATCTAACTCTAGGCTTACGGCTAATATATAGCGCACCAATACCTTTCGGTCCGTAAATTTTATGCCCTGAAATGCTCATTAAATCAATATTCATTGCCCTAACATCTAATGGTATTTTACCAAAAGCTTGCGCACAATCGCTATGGAAAAACACGCCATGTTCTCGGCAAATTTTACCAATCTCAGCTAAAGGCTGAATCACTCCAACCTCATTATTAATACCCATTATTGAAACCAAACCTGTTTCAGGAGTAATTGCTTGTTTTAATTCTTCTAGATCAATTATGCCATTAGTTCCTACTGGTAAGTAAGTAACCTTAAACCCTTCCTCTTCTAAGTGCCGACAAGCATCTAATACACATTTATGTTCAGTGACCACCGTAATTATATGCCGCTTTTTTGTTGCGTAAAAATGAGCAACTCCCTTAATAGCCATATTATTAGATTCAGTTGCACCGGAAGTAAAAACTATTTCTTTAGGATCAGCATTGATTAATTTTGCTACTTGAGCACGAGCTATTTCAACAGCCTCTTCAGCTTCCCAACCAAAACTATGGCTACGTGAATGAGCATTACCAAATTTTTCAGTAAAAAATGGAAGCATTTCTGCTACTACCCTTGGATCAGCAGGTGTTGTCGCTTGATAATCTAGGTATATTTGGTTCTTAATCTTCATAAATTTTTCCTTGTAAATTTATTTTACGCTTAATGCGTCATCCTATATGTGTTCACTTGTTTACGCATCATCCCTGGCAAGCTGATTGAAAAGCAGCGCTACCGAGGATCTCAGGAGTTTATTTCCTCACGAGACACCCCCGATCTTCAGCGCTTTTAAGTGCCCTGTGTCAGGGATGACGCTCTCTTCTTCAATAACGCCTACTCAAAGACGACAACCTCGAATAACTCATCACTCTCAGTTACTTCCCTTATAAATATCCTGCCAAAGCTTGATAAATCTATCAATATCCTCTTCAGTAGTATCTGGCGCTAAACTAGCTCTAATCACTTCACCGGCAATGTCATCTGAAACATTCATTGCTTTAAGCACGTGTGAACTAGCGATTCTTCCAGATGAGCAAGCCGAACCTGCACTAATAGAAACTCCAGCTAGGTCAAATTTTATTAATTGCTCTTCACTTTTTACATTTGGCATTCTTATACTACTGGTATTAGGCAATCTATCAACTCTAGAGCCAATAATTTTAGCTTCCAAAGCAATACTCAATATTGCCTGCTCCATTCTATTTCTTATAACTTCTAACCGTTTAAATTCTTTTACCTTATCCACGCAAGAACTTGCAGCAATACCAAAGCCTGCGATTGCCAATAGATTTTCTGTACCAGCTCTAAGACCTTGCTCTTGCTTACCACCTTTAATCATGCTAGTCAATTTTACATTTTTTTTAGCAATTAAAGCTGCAGCACCCAAGGGGCCTCCGCATTTATGACTGGAAATCGTCAATAAATCACAGCCCAGGTCATTTAAATTAAGCTCTATTTTACCAAAAGCTTGCGATGCATCGCAGTGGAAGATAGCTCCCTCTTGATGAATAATCTCACTTAAAGCTTTAATGTTTTGAATTACCCCTGTTTCATTATTTGCCAGCATAATCGACACTAATTTCAAACCTGACTCCAATTTTAAGAGACGAGCCAATTCTTCTAGTTTAATTATTCCATCTTGATCGACTGGAATAACTATTTTATTATTATGATCAGTGTCTAAAATAGACACATGCTCAGTTGCCCCGATAAGCATTGGTAGATGAGTGAAATTATGAACAACTAAATTATTTGCTTCAGTGCCTGAGCTTACGAAAATAATCTGCCAATCATCTTTATATGCATCTACATTTAAGGCATCGGCTATCTGTTGACGAGCTTTCTCTAACAATCCTCTAGCTTTACGCCCCTCTGCATGAATTGATGAAGAATTATAAGCTACTCTAGCATTTAGCATGCTAAGCATACATTCGGCTACTGATCTATCTATAGCGCTGGTAGCATTATAGTCTAGATAAATTCTCTTCTCAGTAATCATTAATTAGCCTTTAGCTTTATGTTATTACAAACATCCTGTAGAGAAACCGAACTTAAATAACCACTAATTTGTTTTCCTAAACCATCCCATAAAGCATGAGTAAAGCAGATCTTTTTTTTAGTTACCAGACAACCATCACCGCTTTCTTCACTGCAGCGAGTTATTTTAATAATCTCTCCTACTGCATCAATCACCGCTAATATTGATATATCCTGCGGGACCTTGCTTAAAATATATCCTCCGCCAGGACCCTTGATCGCTTCAACTAAATTATGTCTTTTTAGCTTATTGAATAATTGCTCTAAATAATTAATAGCAATATCTTGCCTGTTAGCTATCTCATGCAATGCTATGGCTTTATCCATACTACCATAATGGGCTAAATCAACCATTGCCATCACTGCATAACGCCCTTTAGTAGTTAACATCATAATAAAAAAACCGCTCTATGTAGTATAAAACCTTTGTATGATACAATAGTTTATGCAAAACACTTAAAAAAACAACGCAATGCCGTCATTCTTGGCCGAAGGCCGAGAATCCAGTTTAATTCTCTTCAAAACCCTTTAGGGACTAAGTACAAGTAAGAGAACTTTTCTGGATCTTCGAGTAAGCTAAAGATTACTCAAAGATGACTA
>CANDYO010000097.1 GCA_947424995.1 Rickettsiales bacterium
ATCAATAAAATTAGCGAAGAGTTTTTTTATCAAACCGAGCAAAATAAAAGCTTATTCATTGTAGGAGATGCCAAACAGTCAATTTTTAGTTTTCAAGGCGCTGAGCCAGAGTTATTTAGCGCCATGAATCATCATTTGCCTATAGACATCTATAGAGTTAGTTTAAATACTTCTTTCCGCTCAGGAAGAGCAATCTTGAATCTAGTCGATAAAATTTTTAATCAACCTCATATCAAACCTCTAGTATCCATTGAAGAGCAAATCACTCATATCGCTTTCAAAGATATCGAAGGAAAAGTTGAATTATGGCCATTAATTGTTGAAGAAGAAATTAAAAAACAGAAGGCTTGGAGTCTACCAAGTGATTTTTTAGACGTTAATAGAGATAGCGCAGCTGAACAATTAGCTAAAAAAATTGCTACTAATATTGGGCAATGGTTAGAGAATAAAAAATTTATCCATAGTAAAAATAGAAGCATAAACCCGGGTGACATTTTAATTCTAACTAGACGTCGCAATAATTTTATCCATTGCTTAATTAAAGAATTGCGCCAATTAAATATTCCAGTGGCTGGCCTTGATCGACTAAAATTGATTGAACATCCAGCTATTCTCGATATAATCGCTTTAAGCAACTTTCTACTTTGTAAAACTGATGATTTAAACTTAGCCATAATCCTTAAATCGCCTATTGGCAATCTATCCGAAGAGCAATTATTAAATCTATGCCACAATCGCCAAAAAAATTTATGGCAAATTTTAAGCGAAAGAGAAGAGCATCAAAATATCTATAATTTTCTAAAAAATCTAGAGCCTAATTCAATATTTGAGTTTTATTTCGATTTGATTGAATATAAAGATATACGAAATCTTTATGTTCAAACATTTGGCACAGAAGCCAGTGATGTTCTGGATAGCTTTTTGGACTTAGCCGCTCAATTCGAACGAGAAAATATTGCTAGTCTGCAACTGTTTATTAATTTTGTCAGCAATAGTAACTTAGAAATAAAACGTGACTTATCTCAAAACACTGAGCAAGTACAGATTATGACTATTCATGGCGCTAAGGGATTGCAGGCCCCTATTGTTATCTTAAGTGATACTACTAGCTTACCCTCTAATGACGATAGTATTATCTGGCTTAACAACCAAGAATTGCTCTGGCCAGGCAAAAGCAAATATTATTCTGAAATCTCTTTGAGGGCTAAGGCTACCAAATCTTCAAAAGAATATGCTGAATATTTAAGATTACTCTATGTCGCTTTAACTAGAGCTGAGGATGAATTAATTATAACTGGTATTTCTAAAACTCAAGAAATATCACCAAAATCTTGGTATGCTATAGCTCAACATCAAATTAATCTAATTGTTTGTGAATAAATTTACCTATTTTTAGTGTTGACATTAATGTCGCTTTATATTATCAATGTTCTATATGGTTAATGCTGGTTAACTATGGTGTAATAACGAAAAATTAATGGAAGAGAAAACATGAAGTTAAAAAATATTATTTTAGCTGGTATTTTGAGCAGCACTGCATTAACTGCAATGGCTATTGAAGCTCAAGATCAAAGCAAAGACTATTACGTACAATTCAATGCTGGTTACGTCCACGGTCAAGCACCTAAGCAAAGCTTTACCCAAGGTTCAATGGATAACACTGGTCTATACGGCGCTGAAGTAGGCTATAGATTCAATGAGAATTTCCGTACTAGCTTAAGCTTAAGTTATATTCCAGACTTTAAGAATAATTATTCTGTTAATCAGACCTATAATACAGGAATCGCTGATTATACTCAAACTACTAATTATAATACTAAAGTTAAGTCATTAGTATCAATGTTTAATGTCTATTATGACATTATTGAAATAAATAAATTCACTCCATATATCACTTTAGGTGCAGGTATGTCTAGCAACAAGACAAACTCTACTACAACTATAACTAATGGCCTAGGAAAAACTGTTACTGGAACTTATGCAACTGCTACTCATAATTGTTTCGCTTATCAAGCTGGATTGGGCACAAAATATACAATTAACAAAGATTTTGATCTTGATTTACATTATGTTTATGCCGATTTAGGTAAATTTAAAACTGGCACATCAGTTTCATCATCGAATGGAAAAACATATAATCAAGCAGCTAAAACCGGAAAATTACGAGCACAAGAAGTTATCGTAGGTATAGCTTATAAATTTTAATAAATATAAATTTACAATTAACAAACTATAGAGGTTTTTATGTCATTTGAAGATGAAGCACACACGAAAATTCACGCACACGCAACTGTAGCGCATACCAATAACAATGATGCTGCTAGAATCGCAGAAGCTAACAGAGTCGCAGAAGTTGCTAGACTTGCAGAAGTTGCTAGAGTCGCAGAAGTTGCCAGAGTCGCAGAAGTTGCTAGACTTCTCAAAGTTAAACAAGATAAAGATGCTGCTGATCTTAAAGCTAAACAAGAAAAAGATGCTAAAGATGCTGCTGATGATCTTAAAGCTAAACAAGAAAAAGAAGCCGAACTTAAACTTTGTAAAGAAGATTTAATAAAAACTGCAAAAAATGGTTTTACAAAGGATTTAAATAACTATTCTTCAGACCCTACAGCTGCCGAAGCTGCCCAAGATTTTGTGTTTGGACTTTCAAACACAGCAAGACCATTTTCTAGCTTGCTTAATAAAATACTAAATAACGAAAAACTTACATCTACAGAAGTAAGTTTAATAGACCAAATGAAGATAGACGCAGCAATTATAGTTTCAACAGGAACGTACTCATCTACAAGCACTCTTAGAAACTATCCAGAAGCAACAGCTTTCGGACTACTAGATACCTTACAAACTAATCCAGCAAATCTAGAAGCTCTAAAAATCTTATTGGATGAAAAAAATTCAGATATAACTAATTTTATTAATGTTATTCTAACACCTAAGCAATCATTCGCCAATGAACTTAAGGAAGCAAAATCAACATATCCAGAAGATGCTTACAAAAGTTATGAAAACACTTTACTTCTTAGCCAACAAGATCTAGATAAAGCTACAACCACTGCCGCTAATGCATTAAAAGATACTGTTGTTAAAACTGCTGAAAGCGATTTAGCTCAAGCTATAACTGCTGCCGCTACTGCTTTAAAAAATACTGCTGTTTTAGATACTCAAAGCGCTCTAGCTAACGCTATAACTACTGCCGCTACGATTTTAAGAGACAATACAGTTTCAGCTGCTGAAGGTGTCTTAGAAACCGCTAAAACTGCGGCCGCTACGATTTTAAGAGATAATACTGTCTCAGCTGCTGAAGGTGTTTTCAATACTGCTATAACTACAGCCGCTACCGCTTTAAAAAACACTGCCGTTAAAACTGCTGAAAGCGATTTAGCTCAAGCTATAACTGCTGCCGCTACTGCATTAAAAAATGCTGCTGTTAAAACTGCTGAAGGCTTTTTAGCTACTGCTGTAACTGCTGCCGCTACTATTTTAAGAAATAATGACATAACAACTGCTAGAAAAAACCTAGCAGATGCTATAAAAAGCTCTAACAGCGTTTTTATCATAACCGCTAGAAATGCATTAACGAATCTTGACACCATATCTGACCCTGATTTAATTATCGCATTGCAAGGTGTTATTGATTCATCTTCAGCAGAACCAATCACTATCCCTAGAGACTATTTAACTGAAGTTTTAGCTTCTCCAGTAGATAGCTATAATAATGATGCAATGAAAGATCCAGCTGTAAACGCAGATATTCTTGCTGCTCAAAACGATGTAACTAACGCCGAAGCTAAAGACTATACGCCTGACGCATTAATACATCCAGCTGTTGTATCAGCTCAAAGAGATGTAACTGATGCCCAAAATAAAGACTATACACCTGATACGACAACAGATCAAACTGTTATAGCAGCTCAAAGCGCTCGAGATGCAGTGAGTACTAACGTAGATGACTATAAGGCCAATGCAGCTATGAATAGCATCTTAAATGCAGATATTATTGCTGCTCACAACAATCTAAATGCAGTGAGCACTAATGTAGATGACTATAAGGGTAACGTAATGAAAGATCCAGCTGTAAACGCAGATATTATTGTTGCTCAAAACGATGTAACTAACGCCGAAGCTAAAGACTATACACCTGATACGACAACAGATCAAACTGTTATAGCAGCTCGAAACGCTCTGGATAATGCCGAAGCTAAAGACTATACGCCTGATGTAACAACAAATCCAACTGTTGAAGCGGCCCAAACAATTGTAACCATAGCTCAGTCTGAATTTGCAACTTTAAAAGTAGAAATCACACCAACCCTTGCTGCTAAAGCATTCGCTGACTGTGACTCTAGCTTGGGTAGCTTCACTAATCTACAAGAGTGCCAAGATAATGTAACTAATAGATGCCCAGATGCATATGATGCTACAACTTGCACTGATGGAGCAGAAGTAACATTTTCAGGAGCTACAGCTTCTGTGTGTTGCCATACTATAGATTTCATTTCCTAAGACATAACTTCTTAAACTATCTAAAAAGCTAACCTTATTTCCATAAGGTTAGCTTTTTTTTTTAAAAAATTACTTTTCTATTATACATTTCCATTCTAAATTTATATGCTAAATTAATGATAAACTATTTTATGAGCTAGAATGATGCTAAAAATCAGTGAGGCGTCATTCTTGCTGGTAGCTTTAACTACCGGCGAGAATCCAGTTTAAGTCTTTTAAAAACCTGCAGTTATTCAAGGCTATATAAGAGAATTCAACTGGACTCTCGGGTCGCTTTGCGCCCCAAGGGTGACAATATTCTAATTCAAATAAATAAACAAAAATAAAACATGCAATCAAACAAAAATAAATCCATCTGGTATAAAATTCTCGGTGTCTGTGTACTTTTGATAGCTTTCACTATTGGCCCAATAGTCGCCTATTATGAATTACTCTTAGAAAAATGCATAGCTACAAAAACTATTTACCACCCTCATCCAGCTAGTATTCCTCTTGAATATTTAAAAACTTTAGACCAATTAGATCCTAATCTATTAAAGTTAGGTCGAGAAGAAATGGCTAACCATAAATTGATTATCGTTGGAATCAGTCGTGATAATGCTAGAGATCTACCAATAATGATCAAGCATATCGAATCTATTGGTAGTTTTTTTAAAGATTATCGAGTAATTATTTTTGAAAATGATTCTACCGATGGAACTAAGTTAGGACTAGACAATTGGCAAATCAATAATTCTAAGGTCAAGATAATCTCTAAAACATACAATAATCAAAAACGACCAGGTTATAAATTCTTAGCTGAAATTCGTAATCTATATCTGGATGCTTTAGAAGCAAAACAATATAAACAATTTGATTTGGTAATGATGCTAGATATGGATATGGCTTACGGTATTGATATTCGTGGAATTGAAGATTCTTTCAGTACGTTTAATCCGTGGGATGCCGTCTGCTCTAATGGTATTTATAATCAAGCCGGTAATATGTTTGATATTTATGCCTTTAAAAACAAAGAATTTACAGACCGCCCTTCAAATAACCAATTTAAATATTGGTTCTGGACTGCTTATTGGGGTAAAAAAATATACCCTATAGGGACTCCTCTAGTTCCTGTAGATTCTTGTTTTGGTGGACTTAGTTTTTATAAAAAAGAATTCATTAAGGCTTGTCGTTATGATTCAATTGATGATGATTGTGAACATTTAAGCTTCCATCAATGCTTAAAAGATAAGCATCACGGCCGAATGCTGATGAACCCTTCACAAGTGATTAGATATTCTCATTATAACTAGTAATTTTTAGAGTAAATGCGTCATCTTGGGCGAGGACGAAGTCCTAGATCGGGGATCTCATGAGAAAAAAACTCCTGATATCCTCGGTCTTAGCTCATGCTTCCAGCATAGCTTGCCAGGGATGGCGCATGATTTTTAATAATTTCTAATATATTTCCTTAAATTTAGCGTTGATTATTGCTCTATTTTTGGGTATAAGTCTGTTTATGCCAACAAAAAACACAGGGTTTCTCATGAAACGTTTTATATCAACTATAATAGGATGCTTAATTTTTATGTCATCATTTACAACTAACGCACAAGACTTAGAAAACACCTTATACTTAGAATTAAAAGATGGACGAGTAGTCATCGAAATGCGTCCAGATCTCGCTCCTATCCATGTTGCTAGAATAAAAGAACTGGTCAAAGAAAAATTTTATGATGGTCTAAAATTCCACCGAGTTATTGATGGGTTTATGGTGCAGACTGGTGATCCACAAGGCAATGGTACTGGTGGTTCTGGCAAAAAATCACCTTCTGAATTTTCTAAACAGCCTCACATCCGTGGTACAGTATCAATGGCTAGAGCTAATGATGTTAACTCGGGCGATAGTCAGTTCTTTATCTGCTTAGAAGCCGCTCCTTTCCTTGATAATCAATATACAGTTTGGGGTCAAGTAACGAAAGGCATGGAATATGTCGATAAAATTAAAAAAGGCAACCCAAGTGATAACGGCAGTGTTAATAATCCTGATGTAATTATCAGCTTAAGAGTGGCCACAGACGTAGATAATTAGACATAAATGCTATTACAAGAATTTAATTTTCAACTACCTCAAGAATTAATTGCTCAAGAACCAATATTTCCAAGACATTCTTCTAAAATGTTGGTTCTTGATCAAGAAGAATCATTAATTGATTGCTTAACTTCACAACTAGATGAATTTATTGAACCAGATAGTTTAATAGTTTTCAATAACAGCAAAGTTATCCCCGCTAAATTTAAAATTGGCCGCCTTGAATTTAACCTTCACCAAAATTTAGGTAGTGGAATCTGGAAAGCTTTTGCTAAAGGAGCTCGCAAAGTAAATATTGGTGACCGGTTAAATATCGCTGGTGATTGTTACGTGCAAGTTTTAAACAAAGAAGGTGGCGAAATAACCATTCAATTTTACTATAATTTAGGCAGCGATCTAGATGCTATCTATCAATATGGTCAAATGCCTCTACCGCAATATATTAAACGACAAGACAAACTAGACTCAGATGCTAAAGATTATCAAACCATTTTTGCAAAAGAAGATGGTTCAGTAGCAGCCCCCACAGCAGGACTTCATTTCACTGAAGAATTATTACAAAAATTAAAAGCCAAAAACATTGATTATTGCTTCGTAACTTTACATGTCGGAGCTGGAACTTTTTTGCCAGTCAAGGTAGAAAACATTGAAGACCACGTAATGCATTATGAAACTGGCTTTATTAGCAAAGAAGTTAAAGAGCTAATAAATGATAGTAAAAGAAAAGGTAAAAAAATTGTTGCTGTTGGCACTACCTCTTTAAGATTACTAGAATCTAGTTCTAATGATGCTGGTTTTATTGAACATGAACAAGTTAATACTAATCTTTT
>CANDYO010000098.1 GCA_947424995.1 Rickettsiales bacterium
GCGCCCATTCTAATAAATATAAGAGGTATTTTAATTAGCTTGGCAGGTTCAAGTCCAAGCCAACTTCTAAAAGCAGTTAGCAGCTCTTTTACAGTGACCGTTTTTGGGCCAACAACCTTTAATAATCGTTTAATTATGCCTTCTCTTTTTACGCAATACGCTACTACTTCAGTTAAATCATCCATATGGATTGGCTGAAATTGCTGTGATCCATCACCAACGAGTGGAATAAAATAAGGTAATGTTGCCAAAGCTCTAAAAAGAGAAGTACCGCCATAACAGCCACTAGCATAAACTAGCGACGGCCGTAATATCACCCAGTCCATATTTTCTATGGTTTTAAGGTAATTATCAGCTAGCTTTTTAGTTAGCGCGTATTCAGTGGTATCTTCATTCTCAATTCCAAGCGCAGAAATATGGATAATTCTCCTAACCCTAGCTTTAACACAAGCATCAAATAATATTTTTGGCCCATTGACATGAACATTATCAATTTTATTTTTATCAGAAGATTGCAAGAGGCCAGCTACGTTAATAACTACATCAATATTATTTAGGTAGTAGGCTAGATTTTCTAAATTTATCTCATTAAAATCGAAGTGAATTATTTGTACAGATGGAAATTTTAGCTTTGTTGATTCAATATCACGTACTGCACAAATTACTTCATAACCATCTTTTAATAATTTTGCGGTAATATATGATCCAATAAATCCATTAGCTCCAGTTATAAATATTCTCAAAATTATAACCTCGTAATTTAAATTTTTGCTGAAATAAATAAATTTTACTATATCATCCCTAGATAGGATATGTAAGAAATTACTTTAGATAAATTCTTACAGCTTATATTTTTACTGTCTGACAGTTTAGAGTAGTAACTCAAGTTACATTCAAAAGTATTGAATTAAAACAGAGGTTGGAGACTAAAATAGGCTGAATTTGAGCTAAAGTCGAGTTGATGGTATAATTTTATAAACTAACTGCTCTCTATTTTGATCAAATTTTAATTGATCTAAAGCTATTTCTAAGTTAACAAAAACCTCACTAATATTATCTAGAAAAATTTATAATCTAAAAATACCACACCCAACCTAACAACACTCTATTCTATCTATTTAACTTATTTAGAAGCCTGTTGGATTAGGTATAATTTTTATGTTTAATTAGGCCGCCATTGTAGGTTCACCGCATAGATTGTATAAATTAGGATAATCTATTATAGCTTCTAATTCCATTAAGCATTTTTTTGATGCTTGTAACTGCTCATTTATATTTAAATGAATATCATGACTAACCCACTGATCGATTGATTTTACTGCCTCATAAGCTTTATGGTGATACTCAAGCATAGACTTAACTGGATTTTTATTAAAATCATTAATAACATTCGCATAAGTATAAATTCCTTCTTTAAAATTAGAGCCTGAAGCTAGAAGTAATTTAGTAGTAGCTTCATCTTTAGCAAACCATAAAGCAGTTTTTTCAGCTTTATTTATAGCGTCTAATTTAGCATTTTTTTCTATTAACATTTTTATTAAATCAGTTAAACCTCTCTTAGCTGCAAACATTAATGGAGTATTTCCATTTACATCCGCAAAATTAGGGTCAGCACCATTTTCTACCAAAACTTTGAGTGTTTCATATTTTTCATCTTTACGAGCAAAATGAGCAGCTGTTTCTCCCCCTTTGTTAATAGCTTTTACATTTGCTTCTTTGTTGATTAAAGTAATGACTAAATCAGTTAAGCCCCTTTTTGCAGAATACATTAGTAGAGTGTTGCCATTGGCATCTGCCATTTCAATGTCAGCGCCATTTTCTACCAAAACTTTGAGTGTTTCATATTTTTCATGTCTACGGGCAAAATGAGCAGCTGTTTCTCCCTCTTTATTAATAGCTTTTACATTTGCTCCTTTACTAATTAAGGTGCTGACTAAATCAGTTAAGCCCCTTTTTGCAGAATACATTAAAAGAGTGTTACCATTTGGGTCTGCCATTTCAATATCATCACCATTCTTAACTAACATAGTTATAAAATTTATATTTTCTGAACTGCGCGCAAACCATAAAGCTGATTGGCCATTTTTGTTAATAGCTTTTATATTAGCTTTATTATCGATTAAAAATTGAGCGACTGCTGAACTACTATAGCGCGCAGCCATCATTAATACACTATTACCTTCATTATCTACTTTATTTATATCTGCACCAGCTTCGATCCATTTTTTTAGTTTCTCTGTTGTAACGTTTCTTTTCTTTACAAATACTTCTAATATTGCTTTTTCAGGATTTTCATCAAGTGCACTTTCTTCTATAAGATCTATTATTTTTACTTCATCAATAATTTCTCCATTATCAAATTCTATAAATTCGATCTTATTTAATTTATTAAACCATTTATTTATAGTGAGTCTATCTGCTAATTCATCAAATTTTTTACCAACTTCTTTAATAGCAATTATAAGGTCTTCATTACTACGCTTTAAGATTAGATCATCTTGTTCAATAGCAAAACCAAATCTAATTTTATCAGCTGCGCCTCCATCTCCTTCTGCTATAAATGTTTCCTTATACTTTCCTTGAGCATCTTGACCTTCTCTATCAGCGAGATATTGATAGTTGTCATAAATAATATCTTTACCATCACCTCGATTATACAAATAGGTATCGTTTCCTCTCCATCCTTTTAAATAATCACCATCTCCTGGTCCTCCTGATAAAACATCATCTCCATCTCCTCCATCGGCTTCGTCTTTACCCGCGCCTAGTGAAATAAAATCATTTTTATCACTACCTGATACTTTATCATTACCATCCATTGTAAATACTATGCCAGCATTACCATTAGATATGCCAAATTCGTTATTTCCTCCATCTTTAAAATAGATAATCTGGGGGTTATTGCTACCAACATTAAAAACAAACTCATCAATTTTATAATTAATAACTCCAACAGCTTTATCTTCTTGAGCAATTGTGGATGAATACCAACCAATAAAAGTTAAAGAATCTTTTCCATTTCTAGTTTTAATTTGTAGGTTATCATTTTGTTTATCAAATACTATATCTTCAAGTTTTATTGAATTATATAATAATACTGTATCTTTTTCATCATCACGATTATGATTAATGATCACATCATGCCCAGCACCAACATAGAAAGCATATTTATCACTGCCTAATGAACCTTCTAACTTATCGTCTCCAGCACCTCCATCAAGATAATCATCTTGATTGCTACCTTTTATATAATCTTTACCATCATTACCAAAAAAAATCCCTTTATTGCAGCTGGAATCACAAATAATCTCATCATCTCCGACGCTAGCATATATATTTTCTGCATTAATTTTAGCTGGATTAAGCTTTATTCCTAGAGCTCCTGTAATATACACAGTATCTTCATCTTCACCGGCATCAATATTGGCTAAATCATCTTCAGCATCTATAAACAATACGTCTTTGCCTTTATAAGTATGGATTTTATCTTTTCCTTTTCCTCCAATGGCTACATCGTTATAATTACTGCCCTCTAATTCATCATCACCTTCGCCGCCATCTAAAAATACTCCAACAGGAGAATTCTTAGCATTAAATTTGTCATTGCCCTTATTTCCATAAACTGCTTCAACATTAGCTTTGGCTAGATCAAGAATAACGGCACTAGCTGTAGAAACTATAGCAATGTCATAATCATCCCCGCCATCTATTTCATCAGATTTATCTTCGCTATCAATGAGCATAATATCATGACCTTTACCCATGCTAAAAGCATCAGAACCAGCTCCTCCTTTAGCCCAATCATTTTTATTTCCACCAATAAAAACATCATCCCCACCATTACCGTCCATGATACTATTGTAATTATTATTAGCTAAGAATACTTGTTCTTCATCACTGCCAATTGCAATGGTATAATTACCTTGTTCTAGCTTAACGAATTTTCTATCACCAGGACGAATTATTTTAATTTTAACTGCTTCACCACTTAAGTATCTTAAATTAATAGTAGAGTCACTCTCTTCAGAATAAATGCCAGCATCACTTGTTGTTAATCCCACATCATATAAAGCACCTTTAATTCTTCCGTCAGTTTTAAGTTCAACTGCTTGGATTATTTGGTTACCAGCTTCTTCGCTGTTTTGATGAATCGCTAAAGCTTTATCTAACAAAATCTCTTCAATACCAACTTCACTAAGTGTTTTAACTTCACCTTCTTCAGAGATTCCATTTTGATTTGCATCTTGCCAAACAACTAACTGATCAAACATTTGGTCAGCTTTGTTTATTTTACCATCATGATTACTATCAAAAGCTAAGCGTAGTCCATCTAGATCAGTTCTAGCATTTTCATGCCACAATTTAAAAGAGATCTCTTTAGCTAATTTGATTATATAATCTTGCCCAATATCCACTGCTAGGAACGCATCTTTACCACTTACCCAACCAAGGTTTTTTAAAAAACCAACATTATCTATGTCATAAAATGCTACTGAATTATCAATCGAAATTAGCTTGAGCCCATCTCCATCAAGATCAATCATCAATGGAAAACGAAACTTCATACGACCACCAGCATATCCTCTACCATTTTGATAGCTTCCTTCAAATTGAAATGCACTAGGAAAATTATTCATATGTTCATATCGAGGAGTTGGTCTTGGTGTAGGAGTTGGTGAGTGAGTTCTAACAGGCGTTGGAGCAGGCATTGGAGCAGGCGTTGGAGCTGGTATTGGAGCTGGTATTGGAGCAGGGGTTGGATAATATTGTTTTTTAGATGAACCACTAAAATCTGTCTTTGTATGTGAACCATAATTACCACCATTAGCTTTAAAACCATTATCAAAACCACCTGATCTAAACCCACCACCGAAGCCTCCAGAACCACCAGAACCTGAGCCTGAATTACCATTTTGCTTAGAGCCGCTACCTCCAGCGCTACCAAAGCCTGAGCCTGAGTTGCTATTCTGCTTGGAACCACTTCCTCCGGTACCGCCATTACTTTTAAAGCCATTGTCGAAACCTGACTTCAACCCACCAAATCCAGAACCTGCATTGCCATTTTGTTTAGAGTCACTTCCACTAGAACTACCGGAACCAAAACCTGCATTACCGTTTTGCTTGGAGCTGCTTCCATCAGTTCCGCCATTGGTTTTAAAACCATTATCAAAGCCTGATTTAAATCCACCGAAACCATTAGCCCCTGAGTTGCCATCCTGCTTGGAACTACTTCCTCCAGCGCTAGAACTCTCAAAATTCTGATTAAAATAAGTTTTCTGCTCACTATTGCCAGCATTATTATCATTTTTAAAATTACTATATTCTTGTTTGGAATATGTTTTTTCTCCTTTGGGGGTAGAGTCCTCATAATGGCGAGAATGTAACTTTGCTAACTCTAAATCCATTGCTTTTGCAGCTCTTGAAAATTCTGACTCTTCTTGCTTAAAAGCATTATTCCATGCTTTAAATGGCTCATATACTTTTTTAGCAAAGCCAGCAGCTGAACCATACTGTCCTTGATTAAAATCACTCATGAAATCATAAGAGCCACTGCTGGTTTTAATTGGATCTCCATAACTTGAATCAGTATACCAGTTGCTTTTAGCCGTATTAGATTTGAACCATTGTCCATCAGTACTTGCATCACTAGGATTAGTTTTAAATAAAAGAGTTGAGCTTTCTCCTGGAGTAAGTAATTCAACACTATCAAAATTAAATAATTGATGAGTAACTGGTATTGAATCGTCAAGATCATTGAATGATTGACGCTTATTTGCAGTGGATATTTTTTCTAAAGTTTTCGAAACAACTGATGCAGCTTTTTCACCAAATAAATCAGCTGAAGCTTTGCTATCAGCAGTAATTTTCTTTTCATTATATGCTATGACGGCGCCAAAACCACCTATAAAATATCCTGAAACTCCACCTGCTGCAGTGCCAATTACAGGGATAACTGATCCCAATCCAGCTCCAACACTTCCACCCACTGTAGCGCCTATTTCAAATACAGCAATATTACTAACAATTTTTGCAAAAGTATCACTATGAGCTTTAACTTTATCACCAGCATATTTTTCTTTAGCTTGATTATAAGTTAATACATATGATACTGGAGTTATAGCGCAAAAAGTAGTACGAGCAATTATTTTTCCTGCGACTGGATCTAAATGTTCTATAACTTTGTCTTTTATAGCAAGTGCTAGGTCCATTGCATATAATGATATTTTTTGCGCCATTTCACTAGTATGTTGTTCTTGGTTAATAACCTTATGCTCTACACTACCTTGCTCATTAACGACAAAATTTATTTGCACCATTTTTTCTTGATTAATTGACATAATAACAACTCTCCATACTTTAAATTAATTATTGAAACAATGCTTCAAATGCCGTTTATTTAAAAATCTGGTCATTCCATTTAGATCTCTTTCTAAAGATTCTAATTCCTCAGGTTTTTGAATAAAAAAAGTGATTTTATTATTATTTTTTATAAAAGCAGAAAGTTTAAGAAAAACTTTCTCTTTCAAAATATCATTACACGCTTCTTTGCCATCTAGCTTTATAAGAGTCATATAATTAATTAGTACATTTGAGATGAAATATTCTGGAATTTCTTGAACAACTGAAAAGTCGTATCTTTTAGTATAAAAGTCAAATTTGCTATTAATAAAATCATCAATAACTGGATATATTGCTTCAAGTGCTGCAATATACATGAATTTTTCTTCTTCTTTATTAATATATTCAATATCATCTGTAATACGAGTTAGTATTTTACTAATAAAAAAGTAACATCCATAATTGTTGAAGGGCTCTACCTTACTGATTAAAGTGGCAATAAGTTTTAAATTACTAATGATTTCATTATGGATTGCTATGCTATATTGGATTTTCTTTTCAGAAGTGGCAGGTTCCCAAAATTCTATCCAAAATGGGTCATCATCTGGAATATTGCTTTTAGCGCTTAAATAAATTTTATAATGGATTTTTTGTAGAGATTTAGCAAGAAAACTACCATCATTACCAAATGAAGTTCTAAATCTTAGTGCTCTTAAGGCTGAGTCTAATACCCATTCAGTTCTTACATTATAAGGAATATCAGCTTCATGCCAGGCTTTATAGTATACAGATATAAAGGTTAAACAAATCTGTATACAAAACACTACAACAAATCCAATTAGAGCAGCTCTAACAAAGTTTATTATTGCTTTAAAAATTTCTCGACTTTGGAAAATCATTTCATACAAAACTGCTATCAATCCATTGTGGCAAAAGGGATACACACCTGTTTTTATTTACATATTCTGTTGTGCCTCGTTGTGATATTTGTGGACATTGATGTTTTTATCGGTTA
>CANDYO010000099.1 GCA_947424995.1 Rickettsiales bacterium
GCCGTTCAATATTGATGGTCTTAACTTCACCATCAACAGTGATTTCCATTTTTCCAGCCCCAACGATTGGATGATAAAATTGAGAAATTTGATAGCCTTGCGGTAAGTCAGGATAGAAATAATTTTTACGATCAAAAGCTGAGACTAAGTTAATTTGAGCATTAAGACCAAGGCCAGTTTTAACAGCTTGTTCTACACAGAATTCATTCAGCACTGGAAGCATGCCTGGCATGGCTGCGTCAACAAAAGATACTTGAGAATTTGGTTCAGCGCCGAATTCAGTGGAGCTACCAGAGAAAAGCTTTGCTTTTGAACTTACTTGAGCATGAACTTCAAGACCAATTACTACTTCCCATTCGCCGGTATTGCCGGTTATTATATACATAAACTATACTCCTTTTGGCTTAAAGTTAAAGTTTGCTTGTAGTTCTAAAACTTTAGCTACTTTTAGCACCATAGATTCATCAAAATTATTACCAATTATTTGCAAGCCTAATGGCAAACCATTTTTAGATAGGCCTATTGGTTGAGATATACATGGCAGTCCTGCAAGACTTGCTGGAATAGTGAATATATCATTCATATACATTTCAATTGGAGTCATTTTTTTATCGATTGCAAAAGCTTCATCGGTGGCAGTCGGCACTAAAATAGCGTCTATCTTGGTGAATGCCGCTTTAAAATCATTAATTATTTGATGACGAACTTTTTGCGCTTTTAAATAAGTTGTCTCATATTGATCTAATGAAAGTACATAAGTACCAATCATAATTCTGCGTTTCACTTCACTACCAAAGCCTTTGGCTCTAGTTAATTCATATAGGTCTTCTAAATTAGCTGGATCAGCAGTTCTAAAACCATATCTTACCCCATCATAGCGGGATAAATTAGATGAAGCTTCAGCAGGAGCAATAATATAATATGCTCCTAAAGCATATTCTGTATGTGGTAGACTAATTTCTACTAACTCAGCACCAGCTGCTTTAAGATATTGTTGACCCTGTAGCCATAATTCAACGATTTCAGGAGAAATACCATCCATATTATATTCTTTTGGAATACCGATTTTAATGCCTTTTAAATCATTTACTTGCAGTAAATCTTGATATAAATTTGGTACCGGTTTATTCACTGAAGTTGAATCTTTAGCATCAAACCCCATCATTGCTTGCAATGAAATGGCCGTGTCAGCAACGCTCCTAGCAAAAACTGCAGCTTGATCAAGCGAGCTTGCGAAAGATATCATCCCGAAGCGGGAACAACGTCCATAGGTTGGTTTCATCCCAACTATTCCACAAAATGAAGCTGGTTGACGTACTGAACCACCAGTGTCGCTTCCCAAAGCCATCATAGCGCAGTCACTTGCTACTGCGCTTGCAGAGCCACCAGATGAACCTCCAGGGACCAAGCTTTTATCCCAAGGATTTTTAACTGGACCAAAAGAGCTGGTGATATTAGCTGAGCCCATAGCAAATTCATCCATGTTGGTTTTGCCAAGCATGATAGCGCCTTGATTGAAGATATTAGTAGTTACTGTTGATTCATATTTCGGCACAAAATCTTTTAAAATTTTAGAGCAAGAAGTGGTGCGAATATTTTTAGTGCAATATAAATCTTTTACCCCTACTGGAATTCCTTCTAACAGACCAGCTTCATCTTTATCAATTTTACGTTGTGAAATTTCTGCGTTAGTTAGAGCTAGTTCAGCAGTTTCTAAGATATACATATTGAGATCAGTATTTTGATGCATATTACTTAAATGATCTTGCACTAATTCTTTAACCGAGAAATCTTTGTTTTTTAAGCCTTTCTTTGCATCTATAAGGCTTAAGCTATTTAATCTAGTCATTTTTCTACCTATTATTCTACTACTTTTGGTACCACGAAACAGTCAAATGCTTGTTTAGGAGCATTGAATAAAATATCCTTAACATAATTACCATCACTAATAATATCCTGACGCATAAGTGTTGCAGCAGGAGATGGGTTATGAATAGGAGTGATATCAGTGGTGTCAACTTGCTGGAGCTTGGCTATAATTTGCATAATTGAAGAGAATTGCTCGTTAAACAGAGCCACTTCATCGTCAGTTAGTCTTATCTTTGCAAGTTTGGCAACTTTTCGTATTTGGGCTGGTGAAAAATCCATGCTTTACCTCTTAAGTTTTATGCAGTAGGAAGATTAGTATAATTTGAGATTGCTCGCAAGTAAAAATAAATTAGTGGGTGATTATGAGTTGAAATTAGTTATGCGAGGTCGTCATCGCGAAAAATGTTTTCTGCATAAATGCAATAAAACATTTTTTTCGCTAATAGACGTCCGCGACCTACACTTAACTAATCTTTTTTTTCTTCTTACGAAATAATGCTAATGAAAATATTATGACAGTTAGGCTATAGAAAATTAACTGTAGCTCAGTAGGGCGGGAAGAGTAGCCCACTAGTCCGTGAAGAAGTTTACCTATTACGCTTTCTTCATTAATTAACCAAGAACTATCCCATAATGTTTTAGAAAGTCCTACGATAATATCAGCTGAGCTAAGATAATTAGCTAGTTGAGAAGCCATTCCAGCTGCTAATAAAATTAACATTATATTGATGGTTTTGAAAAAATGTTTTGGTGAAATAGTAAGCAATCTCCAATAAAGTAGGGACCCTAAGCCAATACCAAAAAAAGTACCAAGGATAACTCCCAAGATTAAATCTGTTCTATAAGTTCCAGCAGCAGAAACGCCATGAAGAAATAAAGTTAATTCAGCTCCTTCGCGGCTAATAGCTAAAGTAATTACTAAGATAATAGGAATAATATTAATTTGATCTTCGATTAATTTTTGATGAGCATCTGTTAAGCGCTTATGTAAAGTTTTACTTTGAGTGTTAATCCATAGAACTGTAAGTCCTATACATAAAATAGAAGCGATTAAAATAACAATCTTTAAAAATTCTTGGCCATTGCCATCAAATGAATTAGTTATGCTTTGTAGGGTTAGAGCTAAAACCGTAGAACAAATGACTCCTCCTGCGATTCCTGCCAAAAGTAGTTTTTTCTTATGTTTTACATTATTTAGAGCAGCAGAAACTACTCCAACTATCAAACATATTTCTAATATTTCTCTTAATACAATTACGGTTGCGGCTAACATATAATCAAAATTACCTATCTACTTAACAATAATAATTCCTTGAGCTGTTTCTTGATGGAAATCACCAAAAAACTTATATTCACCAGGTTCTAATGGGCCAATGGTAATTTTAATTTTACCACTTGCTGGAATGATTTTTTCTCTACGTAAATCAAAACTTTCAAACTCTTCTACAGTATCATCTTGATTATTGATGATTAACTTAATTTTTTGATTTTGAGGAAGTTCTAGCTTGTCTGGAATAAATTGATGATTTTTGATTATTATTTCATATTCTTCTTCAGCTAATAAGCTAAAAGGTATAATCAACAACAAAATACAGATGAGGTATTTATATAGTATTTTAGAATAAAAGTGAAGATGTTTTAACTCTTGCATAATATTGATTTTGATTCTCTCTCACTAGCTGTTTTTAATTGGCCACATGCAGCAAAAATATCTTGTCCTCTTGGGGTGCGAATGAAGGCTTGATAGCCAGCTTCATTAATGGCATTAGCGAAATTCTCTATTCGCTCAGGGCTTGAACATAAATAATGGCTTCCAGGCCATGGGTTAAATGGTATAAGATTAATTTTTGCTGGTATACCACGAATTAATTTAACTAACTCTCTGGCATGTTCAACATGATCATTAAGTTGATCTAACATTACATATTCGAAAGTAATTCGGTTATGATTGTTAGATGGATAATTTCTACAAGCATCAATCAGCTGAGCTAGATCATATTTTTTATTCAAGGGTACTAATAAATTGCGTAAGTCATTGTTAACTGCATGTAATGATATAGCTAAATGTACTCCTAAATCATCTGCGCATTGTTTGATCATTGGTACTACGCCAGAAGTTGATAGAGTAATCCGTCTGCGAGGGAAGTTAATTCCTTTTTCATCCATGGCGATTTTTAAAGCTTTAGCAACATTCTCATAATTATATAGAGGTTCTCCCATGCCCATCATCACAATATTGGTAACTTTTTTACTTGTATTTCCCCAGTCGTTTAATTCATCTTTAGCTAATAATAATTGCTGCAGAACTTCACTGGCGGTTAGATTACGCACAAATCGCTGAGTACCAGTATGACAGAAGCTGCAAGTTAGAGTGCAACCAACTTGAGAGGATACGCATAAGGTGCCACGAGTTTCTTCAGGAATAAATACCGCTTCAACTTGACTACCATCGTCAAGCTTTAATAGCCATTTTATTGTTCCGTCGATAGATTGCTGTTTAACTGCAATATTAGGTCGATTAATCGTAAAGTGATTATTAAGTTTATGGTGTAGAGTTGGCGATAGATTATGCATCTGCTCAAAAGAATTTGCTCCTTTATCATATAGCCAATGCCATATTTGCTCAGCACGAAACGCTTCTTCACCAAGGGTTTTAATTTCTACAATTAATTCGTTTTTATTTAAATTATGGATATCAATCATCAATATTGTTCATTATTGTTTCTGGCATTCTTGGTTAACTATTTGGCTAACTGGAGGATTAGTATAGATACTAAGATTTCCTCGCTTATAAAGAGTAAATAAATTCGCCATTTCTAATCTACCATTCTCGGATAAGCTACACTTCATTCTAATTTCACCTGGGGGGTATTTTTTGTTACGGACGATAAAGCTAAAATTATGCAGGCATAAGCCATTTTCATAGCCTATGGTTTCCATTTCTCGGTAGACGCCTTCAAAATTACCAACTTGTAGTTTACACTTAAATGGAATGCATTTATAAATAGAATAATCAGTATATTCATCACAGCTACCTAAGTTAGGTAATTTTTTCTCTACTTGAGTTGCTTGAGTAGAGGCTGGTTTTTCTTGCTCAGCAAAACAGATTGCTGTTATAAGAATTGATATTAATAATAGTAGTATTCTCATTTTAAGTCTCTTGAATATGTTGCAATTTATCCAATGCTATTTGTAATATATAGCTGGCTGCAGCTTTATCGGTAATAGCAGCTTGTTGTTTACGTGTCAATTCCATCTCTTGAAAATAACGATTAACTGCTGAACTTGACAGCCGTTCATCTTGTAGATAAATAGGCTGATTTAAAGGTAATAAATATTTTTTGATAAATTTATCTACCATCTCACAAGCGCTACCAGTATCTCCATCCATTTGTAGAGGGTTACCTACTACAATACCATAAACTTGTTCTTTTTCTATAATATCTTTTAAACAGGTCAAAGTAAATTTTTGCTTTTTCAAATTAAACATACTATGTGGAAAAGATAAAATTTTTCTTGGATCGCTAAGTGCGCAACCAATTCTTACCTGGCCTATGTCAAGACCCATCAGTCGATAACCATCTTTTAAAAAACTTGTGAATTGAATAATATCAGGATAAATCATTATTTGTAAATCTTTGTTAGTTGACAATTTTAAAATGAAGCTTTATATATAATGTTCTACATTTATGGCTGGGTAGCTCAGTTGGTTAGAGCACGGGAATCATAATCCTGGGGTCGGGGGTTCAAATCCCTCCCCAGCTACCATACAAATCAAGACTTACAAAGGTTTTTTTAAATTTCATAAAATATTACGTTCTACATATGTTCTACATTTTTGATATAAATTGATAATAAATCTATCGTTCAAAAACATTTAAATTAGATGGAAATTAAATTCTTTGTCAGCAGCTATTAAGCAAAATTACTTTAGTTTAAACTTAAGAAAATAGCTAATAAAAAATATAGCAGCGTTAGACAAGAAAGCTATTTTTATGTATTTGAGAAAAATTAATCGCTAGAAAATAATTGCCAGTTCTAAAAGAAAATCCATCTACCTCTAAAGAACTACCTATACACTATACATCACGATATTTTAAAGCGCTATACTTTTAAGATTGTATCAAAATTATCTGTAATCTTTGTTGGTTCTTCTAGGATACGTAAAATATCGGTAGCGCAATAAACTCGATCTCGCTTTCCTTGTGAAATTTGTGAAACTATACCTAGCTTTTCAAGCTTATCTATAATCCTTTGAGCGGTAGTAAATGCTACAGACAACATCTCAGCTGCTTTTTTAACCGTAAGGTATGGATTAACAGCAAGATATTTAACAATATATTGACCACTCTCTTGGGCTTGTAAGCCAATTTTAATTTGCCAATCTGTGATCAGTGTATTAATTCGCTCTGCTCTTGATAGTACATCCAATGATTGCTCTGAGATGCCATTTAAGAAATAAGAAAACCATTCCAGCCAAGTTCCTTTACTACTAACATTATATAACTGAGTATAATACTCCTCCCTTGTAGCTTCAAAAAAAGCACTTAAGTATAAAATAGGAGATGGAAGCAATTTTCTTTCAATTAGAAGCAGCGTGATTAGTAATCGTCCTATACGCCCATTACCATCTAAAAATGGATGAATCGCTTCAAATTGATAGTGGCATAACGCAATATGAATCAGTGGAGGCAAAGTCCTGTCATGCAAAAAATTTTCAAAAGAGCTTAAGCAATCCATTAGCTCATTTGGTGTTGGAGGAACATATTTTGCTGTATTTATAGTAGCTCCTGGACTTCCAATCCAATTTTGTGATATTCTAAATTCTCCAGGAGTTGCATGCGATCCACGAACACCTTGCATTAACTTCTCATGCACCTCCTTAATTAATCTAAGTGAGAGCGGAAGATCTTGAAGGCGCTTTAATCCATAATCTAAGGCTATTATATAGTTATGTACTTCTTGTAAATCATCAGGATTTCGGTCTACTTGAATTCCAGCCTCTTGCGCTAACACTTCTCCAAGTGTTGCTTGAGTTCCTTCTATTTTGCTCGATAATACGGCTTCGCGCGTTATAAAAGGGCGCATTAAAAGATGAGGATTAGGTAATTTAGCGCCTTCCCTAGATAACATACCAAGAATATAATCAGCTCTTGATAAGCTATTTACTAGAGCGGTATCCCATTCTATTTTAGGAGGTAAGTGATTAGGTATGAAAGCTTTATATCCAGTGAGAGTCTTAATGACTTTTCCTGATGGTGATTCGCCGAGTAAGCGAATTGTATTGCTACAATTCACTCCTCTAAGAACGGAATGTACGAGTTTCCCAGTTTTCCGCTCAAGCCTTTTTAAAGCCATTTATTGACCCAGCATCTCTACTGTACATCGTTTATCTTTCCTTTC
>CANDYO010000100.1 GCA_947424995.1 Rickettsiales bacterium
AAAACCTTCTGAATTACTATTGTGTCTGGAGGTGAAAACACAGAAGAAATTTGTAAAAAATGACAAAAACCATGTCAAGAAAAAAATGCAAAATTATTAAAAATATTGCGCTAAATCACTACCGGTGAATAGTTACAAAATATATTGATGAATCAAAGAAAAACCGAAATAAAAATAGTAATAAATTTATAGTAAAGGAAATTAGGTGATGTTTTATAAAGGCCTTTTTTTGCTGTTTATATTATTTTTAAATTTTGACGTATCGGCCGCAGAAGAACTTAAAATAATATCGACTGAAAGCTTCGTAGCTCAGAATCCTTCGCAAGAGCGTCAAGCTATCGTAGAGTTTATTATTCATCAATTTGATAACAAACGTGAATTTGGTATTAGTCAAAAAAAGTTAAATGATGCATGGGATGACCAACAATTAAGAGATGTCTTCTTTATGGCACGGTTCCAGATTATTGATCAGAAACTCTATGCTGATAGTTTTGATATGGTAAATCATAGAGTTGATACGATGAGTAATCGGTTCTTTGAACTGTTATTGTATTTTCAAAGACTTATAAGTTTGTATAAAATTAATGATGTTGATTTTATTTTTTATATGAGAGATACGGTAAGAGATGAGAGTGGTTTAGCGAATAATATTTTAGATATGCCTGCTTTTACTATGTCAAAAGATATAAATGCTACATATGAAAAAAATCTGTTTTTGTTCCCAGATATATCATTGATAATGAATAGTTGGCAAAACTTGATTTTAGATATAGAGCAAGCGAATGTTACTAATCTTTGGGATAGTAAGATAGAGCAAATATTTTGGCGTGGAGCTACCACAGGAGACAAAAAATTTTACAATATAAATAATTTTGATAAGTTACCACGCTTAACACTTGTGATGCAGTCAAAACTATATCCAGATCTAATTGATGCTAGATTTACAAATTATGCTCAAATATCTAATGATTTATCAGGAAGAGAGCTAAGAGAAATATTAGATATCTTGTTTGAAAAAAATATGACAAGAGTTAAAGAAATCGATCATTTAAAATATAAATATCTAATGTCAATTGATGGAAATAATTGCACTTGGGGTAGGCCAGTATGGATTATGTTAGCTAACTCAGTTTTGGTCAAACAAGAAACTAGCAAGATACAGTGGTTTTATCCGGCTATGAAGCCATATGTTCACTATGTGCCAGTAAATGAGAGGCTAACTGATATATTTTCTCAAATTGAGTGGATGAAAACTCATGATCAAGAGCTACAACAAATATCACAAAATGCGCAGAAGTTTGTTAAAAATAACTTAATGCCAGAGCATCTTGATGCTCAGACTGTTTTAATCCTTAATGAATACCATAAATTGCATAAAGGTGACAAAATTACTGCAACTATGCCTCCAGTAGAAGAAACTCTTGCAAAAATAGCCGCTTTAAGAGACACTCATACAAAAATGAAATAAGTTCGGCTTCGAAGAATCAGAAAAATTAAAAAACCTATGGACCTAAAATAATGAAACACTTCAAATTCCCTATTTATATCACTCTTATCATCATTATTTCTTTTATGTCCTATCGGACCTTTATTAAGAATAATGATCTAACCATTAATGGTCGGATGAAATATGCCGATAGTGTTGGTAGGCAACCTATTGATCTGATCAACATGCTTAGCGACGAAGGTATAAGTATTAATTTTTTTAGTCCTGTATTATCAAAGCAAAACCTAGGTTCAAAAGTTAAAGCAGTTTTACGAAACTATAATTTTAAAGTAGGTAAAGTTTTTATTAATGAAAACTTACTAGGATATTTTTCTAGAGAACCATACATCTTCGATAGTCCTATCTATAAAATGCTTAGTAAAATCAATGGGATTGATCGTTCTAAGCAAATCTGGCTATCTTACACTATGTATGAATCAGATAAAATTAGCCCATTTTGGGTTGAAGAGCTAAATGATCGATATGATGCAGCAATTTTACCGGATAAAAATTTAGTACCAGTTTATCAAAATGCTGGAGTAAAAATTCCATTATTTGTTGTTCCTTTAAGCATTGATTATCATGGTGCATTAGAGCAGCCTTTAAAAAACAAAGCTCATCCTATTTTCACTTTCGCAAGTTTTAGTACTATTGAAGATCGTAAAAATACTCTTAAGTTATTACAGGCATTTAAGCAAGCTTTTGGTAATAGAAAAGATGTACGTCTATTGATTAATGCTAGAAGAAGCGAAAACCTATATAGGAAGAAAATAATTGACTATATCGTTGAAAACGATCTAACTAATGTTGATTATCATGTAATAGAAAAAAATGCAGAAGAGTATAATAAAAACTTTGATCAAGTTGATTGTTATGTATCTTTTTCTAAAGGAGAGGGCTTTTCAGTACAGCCTCGCGAAGCAATGGCAAGAGGAATTCCAGTAATTGTAAGTGATAGTTTAGCGCAAAAAACCATTGCAGATTCAGATTTGGTTGGAGTGGTTCATGCAAAAATTGCTAGAATAGCTACTTATTGGGATGATACGGTGATTATGGGACGTAATTTTGATGTACAAACCAATGATGCCGCAGCTGCTATGCTAGATGTTTATAATAATTATCAAAAATACCTAAAGCTTGCACCAAAAGCACGCGAGTGGGCGAGCAAGTATACTTATGAAAATACTAGATCATTATACGTAAATCTGGTAAAACCTAAGAAGGTATTGTTAGGAGATAAAAATGAGATTACCGATGAATATCTTATGACTAATTCAAAAACTTTATATAAAAAATATAAAGACCTTTATAAGTAAATTTAGGAGAAAAAAAATGAAAAAATCATCAATCGTAAAATTCTGTGTAGCTCAAGCTGTTTTATTAATTGCTGTAGTCTTCGGATGGTTTCTTTATCAAGGCTATCAACATGAAAATGAAGTTAGTTATACTCCATTTGCTATGAAGGCAGATTCCTTAGGGTTAAGTGAGATTCCAATTGCGGCAGTAATGGAGGGTACTTCTGAAGATAATTTGCTCATTGCCGCTCCCAAGGGAAGTAAAATATTTGCTAAAGGTGGGCTTAATTACATTATTGCCAATGGAGGAGCAGATGAGCTTTATTACAGTCTTTGTAGCACTAAAATTATTGATGATCAAGTCAGTGTAGTTGAAGGCTTTGATCCTAAACAAGATAAATTATATGTATTTTGTGGGCATCATGAAATTAATCCAAAAGATATCAAAATTATTCATAGTAGTTTTGAAGAGCAACCAGTTACATACGTGCAGATACAAGGTGAGCACGCTGTAAGCGCCATTGCTTTATTGGGCGATATTGATATAAATGCTAAAGATATTATCCTCAATAAGCGTTGGGAAGCAGCAAAAGATAAGAAGTAATTGTCTTTAAGCTCTTCGCCACCTAAATACACAGATTAAGGCATTTATATGAATATAATCCCAGATTTACTATTTGAAAGAGAAAATTTAAAAGCGCAACTAAAGCGTTGGAAATGGCTGTTTTTTATAGCAATAATAATATTTATTATTGTTATTGGTAGAAGTTCTTTATCAACTAATCATCAAGATTTGGTGGCTAGAATTAGATTAGATGGAGTTATAGAATATAGCCCTGAATTAATAGATAAATTGAAAAAGCTAGGTGAAGATCCTAAAATAAAAGCGGTAATATTACACATAAATAGCCCTGGTAGCACTGCATTTGCAGGTGAAGAATTATATATTACCTTAAAGCAGATAACTAAAAATAAGCCAGTAGTTTCAGTACTGGAAACAGTAGCGGCCTCTGGAGGTTATATGGCAGCTTTAGGAACGAGTTATATTTTAGCACGCAATATGACAATTACTGGTTCTATAGGAGTATTATGGCAATCATTTGAGGTTGTCGAAATGGCCAATAAATTAGGAATAAAGTTTGTTGAGCTTAAATCATCTCCGCTTAAATCTTCTCCTAATCCTATGGAAATAATGACTCCAGAAGCTAAAGCAGTTGCTATGGAAACAATTGATGATAGCTATCAAGTATTCTTAAAGATGCTAATGGAAGGCAGAAAAATGAATAAGACTCAAGCAACTAAGCTTGCTGATGGCCGAATTTATACTGGGACAAGAGCTAAAGAGCTTAATTTAATTGATGCTATTGGCGGAGAAGATGAAGCTTTAATCTGGCTTGAACAAGAGAAGAAAGTTTCAGCTAAAGCTAGAGTAATTGACGTAGAGCTAGAAAAATCTGAAAGCATAATAAATGAGTTAGCTAAGTTTTTTCGTAATACAAATAGCATATTTGGCAAGCTGCTAAATAAAAGCAATTCTGGTGTTTTAGCTTATTAGAGTTTTTATTGTCATCCCTGGCAAGCTACCGTAGGTAGCGCGTGCCTAAGGATCTCAGGAGTTTTATTTCACGAGATTCCCGATCTCGCAAACTAGGCTTTGCCTAGCTTTTGCTCGTTAGGGATGACGCATAAGTTTCAAGACCGATTTTATAACCGAAAAGCTAAATATATACTTCTATGCTTAAATCTTTATCTATATATTATCAAGCCAATGTTCTTAAAGTATGTTTATACGGTTTAATCAGCGGAATGAATTTATTATTAAGCGGCAATAGTATCAATTTTTGGTTAGCAAATGTTGGTATTGATACCAAAATAATCGGATTCTTTTCTTGTATTGCGTTGCCATATGCACTTAAATATTTCATTGCTATTTTTATTGATAAACACCAGATTTCAGTTTTAAGTAAAAAATTTGGTCAACATAAAGCCTGGTTGATTACTAGTCAATTAATGCTAACTTTATCATTGATAATTTTAAGCTTTCTTAAGCCCACTGAGAATCTATGGCCAATCGCTATTACTGGCTTCTTTATTGCTTTATTTGCAGTTGTTCAAGACATTATTCTTAATGCTAATCGGATTAAAATTCTTAAAGCTGATCAGCAAGGTCCTGGCACTGCTCTATATAGTGTTGGTTATCGTATAGGGATGCTCTTTACTGGTGCTGGAGTAATTTTTGCCTCAGCTTATATTAGTTGGGCTAATATATATTTAAGTCTTGCGGCAATATATTTTGTTCTAACTATTATATTACTTTATTTCTATTCTGATGAAGTGAATCAAAAAATTATCCAAGAAGAAGAAACCAAGAGCTTATGGCATAATATATTTATTAAACCTTTTAAGCATTTTTTGAGTTTAAATAACTTTATTTGGGTTATATTATTCATTATCATCTATCGTTTAGCAGACAATATGCTAATTGTAATGATCAATCCATTTCTCTTGCAGGTTGGCTATGATGCTATAGAAATTGCTAGTATTTCAAAATTCTTTGGTACGATAATGATTATTATTGGTGGAATTATTAGTGGACCTATTATTACTAAGCTCGGAACTAGAAAAAGTTTAATTAGCTTTAGCTTAATGCATATGATGGCTCATTTGCTCTTTATTATACTAGCTTCTATTGGAAAAAATATTCAGTTCTTATATTTTTTAACTGCCTATGAGGCTTTAACCAGTGGAATGGTGATGACAGTATATATCTATTTTATTAGTAGCTTATGCAAAGGAAAATATGTGGCTACTCAATATGCTTTATTAAGCTCAGGAATCGGATTTTCACGAGTATTGTTTCCAGTTGGTTCTGGAATAATTGTTGATTATTATGGTTGGGTGCTTTTCTTTGTTATAATTTCTATTATTTCAATGCTTACCGTATTATTCACCTGGCTTCTACCAAAAGAGCTTTATCAGATTAAATAGGTGATTGTTAAAAAGTTGTTTTTTGGCTTAAAGCAAAAATCTGCGTCATCCACGGAAGCTAGGCTTTGCCTAGCTCCGAGGATGACGTAAGCTTTAGAATTCATCTGAATCTTCTAAAACAAGACTAGGCTTTCCAGGAACCTCTGCTTGAGGATATGGTTTTTCATCTATCCGTTGGTTATCTTCATTTTCTTTGTTTTCTGGATAAAAATAATGATAAATTGATGTTCTTACAGTATTTTTTGGATCAAGATAATTATAAAGAGCTTTGGTTCCAGCGAATAATACAATAGTTTCGTATATATATTCATAAACACCTAATTTAGATTCTGGATCCCCATTTATAGAGCGTATTTGCTTCTCAAATATAAAAGCAGTAGTTCTGGTTAAAGTCATTAATGGAAATCCAGCTGCGGCATATGGAATGAATCTAGATGCTATATCAATAGGAATGACTATTACAGATAGAGCTGAGCATTTTGCGTGAGCAATCATACCTCCTCCTGAAACATCAACACATTTCATATATTTACTGCCAATATGATCACTGTTATTAAATGAGATTGTTTCATTATTGAGAGCCCACTTAATAGGTATAAGTTCTAAATTATTTCCTATATCCCTCGTAAGTTGATTGAAACCACTCGCTGCAACCATTTCTCCAGTAACGGTAGCGACATAAATTCTTGATAATCCGCCGAAAGAAGCCTCTACTAACCAAAATGCTTTGCCATATTGTTCAAGGAAAGCAGTCGGTAATAAATCCTCTCGTCCTAGATCATAGCGCTTTTCCGCCAGAAGCGTAAAGCATTTAGATGGTACTTCAACTAAATAGTTTGCAGCGGTAGCAGCGTTAGTTAATCCACCTTTATCGAGGCCACTGATAAAAGCCTTTCCTCCTATCGTAACTAACTTAACTACAAAATTAATTTTAGCTGATTCTAGATGTAGAACATTGTACTTCATATCACGTCCACCAACCTTCACTTCGGCTTCAATAAAATTTTGGACAGTAAAGATTCTAGTAAAATCCATAACTCCACTGAATAAAGTAGGACTATCTCCTATGGCTGCTTCTAAAGGGCCCATAAATACTTTAATTATTGATGGCCGCATTGCACCCCCTGCTAATTCAACAAAATTAGGCATAGCTTTATTAATATGCACTAAGAAGGCTTTAGCTTCAGGAGATAAGTTATCATATGTAGCTACTAAAGCTGTTTGATGATTGGTGGATAGATAATTCCATGGTTTAAGATATGATTGACAGACTGCAAAGCTTTTGCTGAATGATTCTTGAGCTATGGTTGGAATAAAGCTATATAAATATTTTAGAGCAGATTGTTCAGCAATAAAATATTTATTCACTATATAATTGGGGACGTTCCAAGCTGTAATTAAAAAGGTCTTTACTGTTTTAAGACTTAGATTACCTTTTTTTACTTGTTTTTCTATATATCTAAACATATCAGCTCTCCTTGGT
>CANDYO010000101.1 GCA_947424995.1 Rickettsiales bacterium
ATACTGTCTGACTATATAAGTTATTTAAGCCATATAGTAATTTACCCTAGTAATTTAGTCAACTATTTTTTGAGGTTTTATCATGCCTGAAGTTATTTTTAATGGTCCCGAAGGAAGGATCGAAGGAAGATATCACCAATCTGAAAACAAAAACGCTCCGGCCGCTTTAGTTCTTCACCCTCACCCTCTTTATGGTGGGACCATGAATAATAAAGTCGTATATGCTTTGTATGAAGCATTTAAACGTAATAACTTTTCAGTTTTAAGAATAAATTTTCGTGGGGTTGGAAGATCACAAGGTAAGTTCGATAACGGCGCCGGAGAGCTAACTGATGCAGCTACCGCTCTTGATTGGCTTCAAATCCAAAACCCGGATATCTCAAGCTTTTGGATCAGCGGTTTTTCGTTCGGCGCATGGATTGCTATGCAATTAATGATGCGCAGACCAGAAATTCAGGCTTTTGCTGTAGCCGCTCCACCAGTAAATAAATTTGACTTTTCTTTTCTTTCTCCTTGCCCTGCCCATGGCATAGTAATTCAAGGCGATCAAGATAGTATAGTTAGTGAAAATGCAGTGGCTGACTTTGTTGATAAAATATCTAAGCAAAAAAATACTGATATTGATTATCAAATCATCTTTGGTGCCGATCACTTTTTTCGCGAAAAAACTGAAGAATTAGTTGAAGTACTTAGTAATTACATTAATGACAAAGTAATTAGTAGTAAGCCTCGCAAGACTAAACCTGATCGTCGCAGAAGACAATTAGCTATTGAATAATAGCATCTTAATTACAAGAATTAGGATAAAATTTATTGCAGATTTTGAAATCTATGTGTATAAGTTATTCGATGTTTAAAAAAAAATAAGCTTAATAAGGTAAGATTAGTTATGCCAAAAATTATTTTTGTCAGTAAAGACGGTAGTGAAACTATAGTGGAAGCCAGAAATGGACAAACCATTCTAGAGCTAGCCCATCAAACTGAACTCCCTCTAGAAGGAGCATGCGAAGGGTCTCTAGCTTGCTCTACTTGTCATGTTATTGTTGACCCAGAATTTTATGATAAATTAAAACCTGCATCAGAAGAAGAAGAAGATATGCTAGACTTAGCCTTTGGTCTTACTCAAACTTCTAGGCTTGGTTGCCAAATTGTTGTATCAGATCAATTAGATGGATTAAAGGTAACCATTCCATCAGCCTCTAGAAATATTTCGGTAAAATAAATTATGTTTAAAAATTGCAAACTATTAAAAATTTCCGCCACTCTTATTATCACTGTTTTTGTTATTGGTTATATAGCTTTGTGGTTTTATTCAGCTAATAATATAAGAAAAGCTTTTGATCAATATTCAAATCAAGAAGGATCAAGTTTTTCTTATGGCAAATTAAATATTGAAGGCTTTCCCTTTAAACTCAAAACTAAAATTGATGATCTGAAATTTGAATATGAGCTTAGTAAAGCTAATATCAATATAGCTATAGCTTGTGATCAAGTTATAATTGAAACTAACTTATTATTCAACAAACTTAAATTCACTCTTCCTACCAAAACTGGCTATAACGTATCTTATAGTGGCGAAACTTATGATTTTTATGATATTTCTCAAGGTAGCTATTATCTAGAATTAACCGATAAAGATCCAATCAACATTCATAATGTAATAGCTTCTCTTGTTAAAAATGAAACTTATACAGACTTTAACATAGCAAAACTTCATTACCATGCTGATGGTATAAAAACCATTGATCAGAAAACCAATCAAGAAATATATAACAGCTACGCTGATGTTAATATCACTATAGATAGTAAAGCAGATTTACTAAATGATTTATCAGTAAAAATAAATTCATCTCTAGAAATGACTGATAACAAAGATCTGGTTCCAAGCTTTATGAATTTTATTTTTCACAAAACTTCTATCAATGCTGACTTAAAATCCACTTTCAAAAAAGGTGAAGGTAGTTTTGAGCTACCGATGCTAAATATCACTACGTTAGTACTAGGTCTGGATTCAACTCAAGTTGCACTAACTGGAACCGTTCAAAATGACCCAGCCGAACAGCCAGTAGTAGATCTAAAATTAAAACTTACCGAATGGAATATCTTTTTTGAAACTTTAATTAAGCAACAGCTTATATCAACGAACCAATATAACTTGATCACATATTTGATTCAGGATATTTCTAGTCAAACCCCTCCTCAAAACAGCTTTGAAGTTAATATCAAAAGCGAAAAAGATGGAGCTATAAAATTTGGTAATATTGATCTTAATGCGGTAAGCTATTATATTCAGCAAATTGCTTTAAGCCAGTAGATTATAGCTATTAACTAAAGGTAAACGAGGACGGTCACCTTTGGGACGCAAAGCGACCCGAGGGTCTAGATTAAATCTCTTAAAAGCCTTAAGTAACTAAATGTTATATAAGAGAATTCAACCGGATCCTCGTCACGCCGTAGCCTACGGCTAAGGCGGACAAGGATGACAGCCTTGGTTAACTGAATAACGAAAAAACCAATTACATTCTACTTAAAGCCAGGAGCAAATATGCCAACTCTCATTAGAATACTTATTGAATTCGGGCCGTTGCTTATTTTTTTCGTTTCTTATTTATATGATGGATTAATGTTAGCTACCAAGACTTTGATGCTATTTTCCCCTATCAGCCTTATAGTTACTTATTATTACGAAAAAAAGATCCCACCTATTCCTTTATTCACTAATATAATATTATTAGTCTTTGGTTCGATTACCTTACTTACTGGTAACGTGACCTTCATCAAAATTAAACCGACTATTTTATATATGCTTTTTGCAGTGATCTTATTTGGCGGTTTAGCCATGAACAAAGGAATCTTAAAGCATGTTTTCGGCCAAGGCGTCTCATTAACTCATCACGCTTGGTTACTATTCTCTAAGCGCTGGGGATATTTCTTTATCTTCCTTGCTTTACTTAATGAAATTGTCTGGCGTAATTTCTCAGAAAGTGTTTGGATAAAGTTTAAGGTATTCGGTACCGTCCCGCTAATAGTGCTTTTTATGCTTTTCCAATTGCCATTTTTGTCTAAACATAAAGAAGTGAAGAAAGAAGAAATTAAAAAAATGTAACTAAACTTACAACAACTAAACGAGGTAAAAAGATGCTAGAGCGAGATCAACTGATTCAAATTATCAATCAAGCCTGGGATGAACGCTGTAATGACATTAGCTATGCAGGTATTGCAGTTGAGCAGATAATTAATAGTCTTGATCGTGGTGAGATCCGCATCGCTCAAAAAATAGGTAAAGATTGGGTAGTTGCTGAATGGATCAAGAAAGCGATTATCTTATCGTTTAAGCTTAATCAGTCTGAACTTATTGAACATCCACCCTTTAATTTTTATGATAAAATTAAATTAAAATTCACTGATTGGACCGCTAAAGACTTTGCTGACCATGAAATTAGAGCTGTTCCTGGGGTTGTGGTTAGAAAATCAGCTTATATCGGCAAAAATACCGTTCTGATGCCCTCTTTCATTAACATTGGCGCTTATATTGGTGACGGCACCTTAATTGATAGCTGGTCTACTGTTGGTAGTTGCGCTCAAGTTGGCAAAAATTGCCATATTTCTGGTGGAGTTGGTATTGGCGGCGTACTCGAGCCAATTAGATCTGCTCCAGTTATTATAGAAGATAATTGCTTTATTGGCGCTAGAAGTGAAATTTCTGAAGGAGTTATCGTTGAAGAAGGTTCAGTGCTTTCGATGGGCGTATATTTAGGTCAATCAACTAGAATCTATAACCGCACTACCAAAGAAATAAGCTATGGACGCATTCCTCAATATTCAGTAGTAGTTCCAGGGACCATCCCTTCCGCAGATGGTGATTACGGCCTTTATGCAGCAATCATTGTTAAACAAGTTGATCAACAGACTCGTAGCAAAACCGCCATCAATGATTTATTACGCAGTTAGGAATTTGCGTCATAAAAACGACTAACAAAAGACTAAGTGAGGTCGTCACCCTTGGGGCGCTAAAAGCGACCCTAGGGTCCAGTTAAATTCTCTTACAAACCTTGAGTAACTAAATAATATTAAGAGTTTTCAACTGGATCTTCGAATTTCACTACGTTCATTCAAAGATGACGGCCATGGGTTAACATTCCTAATTCTCTCCTAAAACTTAACTTAAATCCCTTGAGCAACTAGTTAGATTTGCTATACTAAATTACAAATCGTAAACTGGGGAATAATAAAATGAACCAAGATCCACTAGCTTTAGCGCAAAAACTTATTCAATTTCCATCGGTAACGCCAATTGATGCGGGTATTATTGACTTTTTAACCTCTTATCTTGAACCTTATGGCTTTGAATGCACTAAATTAGTCTTTGAAGACGTAACTAATCTTTATGCGCGTTATGGCTCTAGCGGCCCTAATTTTTGCTTTGCTGGCCATACTGATGTTGTCCCTCCAGGAGATAATTGGAGCTTTGATCCATTCGCTGCAATAATCGATAACGGAAAATTATATGGTCGTGGCGCTTCAGATATGAAAGCTGCTATTGCAGCCTTTATCACCGCCAGCGTGGAGTTCATTCAAACTAATAAATTTAAGGGCTCAATTAGTTTCTTAATTAGCGGCGATGAAGAAGATATCGCCATCAACGGCACTCCTAAAGTACTTAAATATTTAAAAGAGAAAAAAGAGAACATAGATGCTTGTATTGTTGGTGAACCCACCTGCCCTAATTATTTAGGCGAAATGATTAAATATGGCAGACGTGGTTCAATTAGCTTTAAGCTCAACGTTATTGGCAAACAAGGTCACGTTGCTTACCCTGAACTTGCCAATAATCCAATCGACACCACTTTAAAAATCTTAAGCGATCTAAAAGCACTAGCCTTAGATCATGGTACTGAAAACTTCACTGCTTCGCATCTTGAAATCACTGATGTAACAGTTGGAAATAAAACCGGCAATGTAATTCCAGCAGAAGCTAAAGCAACTTTCAATATTCGCTTTAATAATTTACATAGCCCATCTTCATTAATTGTTTTAGTTGAAGATATTTGTCGTAAATATAGTGATAATTTCTCACTTATTCCAAACTGTAATGCTGAAGCCTTCGTTAATGATAAAGCTTCTCTGATGATCAATAATTTAAGCGATGCTATTACTCAAGTAACTAACGTCACGCCTATTCTTTCAACCACTGGAGGAACATCTGATGCAAGATTTATAAAAGATCATTGCCAGGTGATAGAATTTGGCTTAGTTAATCAAACCGCTCACCATAAAGATGAGCACGTTGCTTGCCAAGATATTATTCATCTCAAAGCTATTTACTTAGCTTTCTTAAAACAATATTTTCAATGAGATTATTACTAAGACTGTTTTTTATGTCATCCATGGCGATGGTAAACTCTACAAAACAACCATACTTAAAACATGTGAGGTCGTCATCCTTACCATCAGCGCTAGCTGGTGGCGAAGATCCAGTAAAAATCTCTTATACCTTAGAACATCTAAAGATTTTAAAAATTTTAAACTGGATTCTCGGCCTTCGGCCAAGAATGACGTCTAGTCTCACAATCTTTCTGATCGTGTTACTCGCCGCATCTAGCCAAGCTATAAAAATTGATCATTTAAGCTATAGGTCAGCATTAACAGCTGATTACTCAACCAGTTTTTATTTAGAGATAGAAAATGATAGTAATCAGCTTGATTACCTGCTTGAGGTTAAAATAATCGATCAACCTAATTTACTGATCCAAATCCGCAAAACTGTAATCGAAAAAAATATTGCTCGGATTATTAAAATAGATCGTTTAATTGTTCCAGCTCATTCGACTGTAAGTTTATCTCCACTGGGAATTTATATCGTCGCAACCGGACCTCTGTTTTTTCAAGAAAACCCTCTTAAACTTGAATTTATATTTGAGAATGCAGGGAAAGTAGTGGTGAATACCAAGGAGATTAGGTAAGCGAGGCCGTTACTCTTGGGGCCCCGAGGGTCCAGTTAAATTCTCTTCAAAGCCTTGAGTAACCGAATATAAGCAAAAGTTTTCAACTGGATCTTCGAACTTCACTTGCGTAAAGTTCAAAGATGATGGCCTTGAATGATTTAAGGGATTAGCTTAAACCAATTTTCATTGCTGAATGAACACTTAGCGCGTCATCCTTAGGGTCTCAGACTTCGCCTCGCCCAAGATAACGCGGGAAATGGTATTAAACCACAGATGACGGCACCGGTTTACCGAATAATTATTACCATAAAAAGCAATAACCCAAATTACCCTTTAAATACACCTACTATGCTACTAGCAGTTACTGCCTGTTGAAGCACTTTAGTGGCATGCTTAGTTGCTCCCCCTTTATCAACGCTACTATCGATTACAGGATTAACTAGACTAGAATTTACTTGTTGCACAGCTTTAGTAAATGTCTGGCCACCAGCTTTGGTTTGAACCGGTCCATATAATTTTTCTCTTAATTCATTACATTCCATTGCTAACAAGAGCATATCTACGCTCTTCTCGCCAAACTTTCTCATTTCCTCTTCTGGCATAATGGCTTTCATGATAGTAGTGTAAGTACTGGTTACCTTAGTAAGCATTGCTGTATCATTCACGCCTTCTTCACGAAATTTATCAAGCCATTCTCTTTCCATTTTGGTTACATTAGCATAATCAGCTAATAGAGCAGCAGGATTTTTAGATGATTTAATTGCAGTAATTAATGCTTTATCCATTTCAGTCACTTTATTATCTAAAGCAGTTTCTTTACTTTTTAGATCTTCTTTTAGTCTTAATTCTGTTTTTTGAGCGACAGATGGTTCCACCTTCTTTGGCTCCTTAGGGTGAAAATAATTATAAGCTCCATAAATAGCTTTGCTTGCTCCATAAGTTGCAGCAATAGCTACTGGCGTACCAATTGCCACTGCTGTTTCAAAAGGTCTTACATATGCAGATACCCCTACTGCAGCTATTGCTGTAGCTATAGCCGTCTGTTTAGCAGTTAATTTAACCATGATTTATACTCCGTTATAGGTTTTTTTAGATTGTTAAAAGAATAACAGTGAACCAATTAATAAATGGTTAATTCAAGGATCTAGCGCAACAAAAAGTTTATAACAAAGCATCACTAGTGGTGATAAAGATATTTTCTTGGCATAGTTGCTAAAAGAAAATTCGCAGATTAAATGGGTCAAGGCAACTTTAGTTCCTGCGAAGC